>CAZCVM010000013.1:15195-19379 GCA_964501965.1 uncultured Leptospiraceae bacterium
GGGACAAAATCTATAAGAATGTGTCCCAAATCCAGTTTATTTTTTTATTTTTTTTAAAAACATTAGCAATGCAAGTAAAAATTAAAAAATTGTAAAAAATATGGCCCTTTTTCCGTCAAATACAGTATTAATAGCAAGATAAGGAACAAATCTCACGTGGGAAATTTCCAATGATTTTTGCAATACAAATGAATACAAAAAGCAATAAACAAAATCAGATCAAACCTAAAGATTCCCTATATTGGTTGAATAAAGCCAATAGCCAGGAAGTCTCTATTAATGCTGATATTGCTCAACTTTCCCGTGCAGAAAAAATGGCCAAAGAATTTTTGCAAAAAAATCATGTAGACAAGGAAGAAACATACTTCATCGTTTTGTCTATGAATGAAGCATTAATCAACATCATTCAACACACCTACAAACACCAACAAAACGGCAAGATCGACATTGCTATTTCCAAATTGAATGAAAAAATTGTGATTCGCATTCGGGATTATGGTCCCAAAAAAGATCCAAAACAATTTCGGGGCAGAAAACTGAATGAACTCAAGCCCCATGGTTTGGGGTTGCATCTGATACGATCTTTTATGGATGAAGTAAAGTTTTTGACAGATCATCCCATTGGAACTGAAATGGTATTAATAAAAAAAATATCTCATAAAAAAACAATTGATTTGTAATCCGTTTTCCCTAATATATGTTCTTATATGTTTACGATACAACCCAGAATATTCATTCTTTTTCTTTTGTACCTAGTGGGGATTTTTTTCTTCCTTTCTTGTGAAAGCAAAACCATCATTTCCCCTCAGAGCCTGACGTCAAAGCAAAGGCAGTCTGAAACAAACAATCCGCCGCCTGAATTGCCTTACAAAACGAGTATAGGTCCGCAAAAAAATCAGCGGGAACTGGGAATATTGGTCGGCGGTGATATTATGCTGGATTGGGGCATACGTGAAGTGATGCAAAAATATGGCTCAGCTTATCCAGGTCTTTACATAAAACCATTGATACAATCATTTGATTTTGCGCTAGCCAATTTAGAAACTCCGGTAGCCAAACCATGCGATATTGTACGCAATAAATTGTATACATTCCAAGCCCAACCGGAACAACTAGCGTTGTTGCATTTTTTGAATATCAAAGGAGTATTTTTGGCCAACAATCATATAGGCGATTGCGGCCCAAATGGCATGAAGCAAACTCTCATTCATCTTACCAGGCAAAATATTGCGCACGGCGGCGTTGGCCCGTTGACTCCGACCAGTAAAAGAAATCATCTGCATCTTCCTATCGGGCAGGATCGATTGACTGTGCTCGTTTACGGTTCAAAAACTATTGCTAAAGATCGTGCCTCGCAAAATACACCAGGAGCATATTATCCGGACAGAAAAATCATTCAACAGGATATTCGCTATTGGCGGGGTAAGTCAGAATACCTGATTGTATCCATTCATTGGGGAACAGAATATTATGACAGGCCTTTACCAAAGCAAAAAAAACTGGCTCGGTTTATCATTGATCAGGGCGGGGATGCTGTTTTGGGACACCACAGTCATTGGGTGCAAGGTATAGAACGCTACAAATCCGGCATCATATTATATAGCCTAGGAAATTTTATATTTGGCAGTAACAACAAATTTTTGCGCTCTGGGTACACTGCAGGATTTATTTTTCGGGACAAAAAAATACATCGAGTAGAAATTTATCCGATCAATACCACCAATAAAGGCGATAGTCGGTTTCAGCCGAGGCTCCTTACGGGAAGCCAAAGCCAAAAAGTCCTGCGTCATGTAAAAAAACTATCCCGAGAATTGAAAACCCCCCTTCAAATCCAAGGGGATATTGGCCTGATATTGTTGAATCAAAACAAAGAATACTACCGCGTAAATCACAAATTTCGCTGGAGAATGGAACAATTGACCAAAAAAAATAAAAAATTAAAACTCCAATAAACGGGAACTGGTTTGTGGACGTGGTTGTGTGGGAGATTTTTGCTGCGTTCCATTGGATAAATTTTCAGGAATAGTTGCGGCATTCTTTTCATTTCCATTATTGTTTTCGCGATGATCATTCTGGTTATTTTTTTTGTGCAACAGTTGGGAAGGTATTTGTCGGACATGTTCTGGAATATGGACAGACAAACCCAATTCATGAATTTTATCCTTAAAAAAGCCATCGTTCCAATAAGAATACGCAGCAAAACCCATTACAAACATCAAAATGAATATGGCTGTGCGCACAATCCATTCCTGGAGTCTATTAATCACAAAAACAAGCAATATGGCTGCTGCTGCAAACGTTATAATGAACACAAAGTGTTTTGCCAAAAATGATGACAAATATTCTTCCATACAAAAAACCTCAAAATCTGACAGATAAAAAAATTTGGTGTATCTGCTTTGTGTATATAATCGGCTTTGTTTGCCTTTTTTTTGAGTACTGCTGTCTTCAAATAAAAACAAATATGCAAAAATAAATATGTTTAAAACTAAAATTAAAAATCAATATGTCACAATAAATGAATCATAATCAGTAAATCGTTGATTATAATGACATTTTTTATATTGATATCATATAGAAATGGTAAAACCATTTTCTTAAAAGTATATTTATAGAATATGCTTTGGTTTGCCGAAAATATTTATAATCAGTATGGAATCAAAGAAAAGGAAATGACATGATAAACAATAAAAATCTTCCATGTTTCAAATGGTTGAAGGGGGGAACACACAGCCTTTTCATTGCCGTATTAATGGCATTATTGGCAATAGTGGCATTGAAGTTCAACGTAAATCTCTATGGCCAAGAGCCTTCTTCTTTTCCCTCTCAATCGATAATTCAATCTTTAGCTCAATCGACAACACTGAGAGATAAAAATCAGATTCCTTTCCAAATACCTGCCGGATGGGAAAAAAAATATCAAACAGAGAAAGATTTTTTGCGTTTGGAATTAAAGCATCCCAGAGGATCCATTATAGTTTTGGAAATTCATCAAAAATTTGAAAAAAATCTATTTGAATACAAAAATACTATCTGGCGCAGACAAAAAATGCAATTTCATTCATTAGAAAAAATCAGTGACCGCAATTTTCATCAACCTCATTATTCTGATCCAAACAATCCCATTTCTTACAAATCCAATTCCCAATCCATAGACCAAAATCAACAATTTTTATTAATCAGCAGATTTCGGTTTCGCAACAAGCAATATATTCAACGCACCATGGGAAAAAAGCAAAAGGACACCGTTATATTATTGAACTTTGTAGCTCCACAAAGAGAATTTTATAAACAGGTAGCCATATTCAACGCGTTTTCTTCGCATGTTCAGCGTACATACAAACAATCTGAATTTTTACAAAACAATTCGGACCTAAAGAATCCGGACAAAAAGCAAAGTAACCGGCCAGCTTCCGATTTGGACATTGACAAAAAAAATAATAAAAAAAATGACAAAAATAATAAAAACCAGGATTCCAACGCAAAGGACAATCAAAATCCTGATCCCAATGCCATAGACCCCAAAACAGCCAAATTTGATTATTTTTTACTAGATGATGGCAATTGGGGTTACTGCACCAAGCAAAGCATCAAAAACGAAAACAATAAATATGAAAAAAAGAAATTTTTTGATGGCAAGAAAGGCTGGTGCAGCATTGAAGATAATTAAGGGAACCTCAATATTATTGAAAATAGTGTTAAGTCGTAGGTTCCCTTTTTCTATCTGGTCTAATGATGAAGTAACCCTAAAAAATTATTCGATACCTGATTCCGTCAAATATTTTTCTACATCCAATGCAGCAGCGCAGCCACTGCCTGCTGCGGTTATGGCTTGCCGATATCGAGAATCACGGACATCACCAGCCGCGAAAATACCGGCTACATTGGTGGCAGTAGTATGTAAATCCGGATGAATGATATAACCGTTTTCATCCAGGTCTATTTGCTCTTGAAACACATTCGTATTGGGCGTATGTCCCAAAGCTAAAAACGCTCCATCAATGTTCATTTCTGAAATTTCATTGGTTACTGTATTTTTCAATTTTACGCCATTGACTTTCATTGTTCCTAAAAATTCCAATACTTCTGTATTCCAGATAAAATCTATTTTGGGATTTTTCATCGCTCTTTCCTGCATGATTTTGGAAGCTCGCAATTTATCACGCCGATGAACAATCGTCACT
>CAZCVM010000014.1:0-8903 GCA_964501965.1 uncultured Leptospiraceae bacterium
CTTTACCGGAATGGAGGTCATTGTGCGCGATAATGGAAGGGGAATATAAACTGTATATTGCCGCTGCATTGCCTCCGCTGCTTTGACCACCACTTATTGTGTTTTGCGTGATCACCGGTATGGAATAGGTATTGTACACACCATAAGCACTGGAAGATCCTGTTCCTCCATCAATCGTGTTCGCATGAACATTGGTCGCGGAATAACTATTGTAAATACCATATGATTTCTCCCCGTCTCCGGCCTGTATTTTGTTATTGGAGATTGTCAGCCCGGGCCCGCTAAATTCTACATAAAATGCGCGACAATCACCGCTGGAACATGTACTTGTCACAGTGAAACCATCGAAAAGACATGGGCTGGTCTCAGAATTATTCTGGCAGATTTTATAGGCACGGATCATATAATTGCTGTTGTGAACAATTTTTGTTTCATTTTGCTGGATATTTCTTGTCCAGTCTAGTCCATTGTATCCGCCCAGCACAGTAACTCCTTCAGGCAGATTCAATGTTTCAAAATACGCAGTGCCATTGCCGCGAGCCGCGACCAAGACTTTTAAATTGTTGACCCTGGCTTCAAGCAATGCCTCAGAAATGACCTGATAGGGCGAACTTTTATTGCCAATTCGTCCGGTATTGGCGCAGATTGCTTGCGAATCTGGGCAATAAACATATATAGCACTGTCCATGATATGAATCTTGCGCACTGAAGAATACTGACCTGATTTTGTGGTATTGGCCCGCACCCGCCAATGATATGTAAGACCATCAGGAAAATCAACAGTCAAAAATGGCTGTTTGCTAACAAAGGGCGAACCAGGAATCATTTGCAAAAAATCCGCATCACGGGCCACTTCAATAAAATATCTGCTGGCTTCTTTTTTTGCTGTCCAGGATAATTTTGCTTGAGTCTTATAATTTTTTGCGCCATCCAGGGGCGATGTTAACACAGGAGGAGAAGCGTCCACGGATCCAAAATTGCCATCCAATAAATCCTGCTTAGATATATTTTCACTACAGGCAGATATAAAGAGGAAAAAGAAAAACACATAGATACATAAAAAAATTGTTTTCCTTTTGCATATATGCTTCATGGCATAAACTTTTTTCAAAAATCTAAAAGCATGTCTTTTCTTATCTTGATACAATTTCATCAAATCGCTCCCTTATTCTAACGTCATCTTTTCATTCATCTTTTTCATAAGCACCGATGCTCCAACCGGCAGCATCACCATTAGCCGGAACGCAAGGCAAACCGGACAAATTGTTGGTTCGGGAAATATCAGAAAAATCCAATAGATAATCATCTGACAAATCCAGACCGCCGAAAACAACATTGCAAGTAGCCGCGATGGGGGGATACTTAAGCTGCCAGTTGTTATCCGATAAGGTTGTGACATCATCATCGGGCCCGTTGATATCCACAAACAATTGCCCACTGGAATCATCTATATTGATATTGCCGCTTGTAGTTGTCGCCACATCAGCGTCGCCAGGCTTGCCATTTGTTAATGTAGTGTAATTTGTTGAACTTTCGTCCCGATACAAAGCTGTGGCACAATCAAAAAGATTGTTATTTTGCAAATGAGATGGGTCAGAAGCATAGCCTGAGGCATGATACTCATTTATGCAATACCGATATGTTGTTCCATGAGATGTAAAAATAATATTATTTTGAATCACAGCAGAAGCTGGACCGTCACTAACACTTGATAAAAGAATGCCAGTTGACGCATTTTGACCATGACCACCATTAATAGTGTTGTTTTGAATGACACTCGTGGCTTTATCAACATAAATACCATAAGTTTGTTTTCCAGTACCGCCATAAATGATATTATTGAATATTGTTGAAGCCTGGGATGTATCCGTTTTATTGTATTCATCACGAATGCCGTGATTCCCCGAAGTATTGACAATATCTCCGCCATGAATAGTATTTTGGGATATAACAGCCTGAGAATATTTATTATATATACCATAAGTACGAGTTCCGCCTTTGCCGCCATGGATATAGTTTTTCGATATAGTGGTATCTGCACTATTATTGTATATGCCATAACTATTATACTTGGACTGGCCAGCATAAATTTTATTGACTAATATTTGACTCTGGGAGCTGTCGCTAAAAATGACAAAGGAAGTGTCGCCATTGCCTCCATGAATAGTATTGTTTGATATGGTAAATTTACTGCTGGAAAATTCCGTATGGATTGCGTAGCATTTCCCTGTGCTGCATTGGCTTTGAATCGTGAATCCATCCAGCAGTGTTGTATCTTGAATATTGTTTGCCTTAACGACTATAGCATCTGTCGATGAAATAATGGTTTCATTTACGTCCCTATCCCTCGTCCAATTTTGCGCGTTGTATCCGCCTTTCACAATCAGGCCTTGCTCAAGAACAATGGACTCATTGTAGGCCTGGGTTCCAGATTGGCTATCTGTGCGCCCGGCTACATGGACCTCAAGATTGAGATATTTGGCCACAGGCAATGCTTCATTAATGACCTGAAATGGAAAGCTTTTATTGCCGCTCATGCCATCGTTCGAACATTCTTCTATCGTTGCCGGGCAATGTATATACAGAGTTTTATCGAACACATGAATTTTTCTGGTCGCGGAAAAAACCTGGTCAGCGTCAAGGTTGGACTGAACACGCCAATAATATGTGATATCATCCGTAAAAGTGACGGATACGCTTGTTTCTTCTGTGCTAAAAGGAAAACCGGAAACAGGCTGGGTAAAATCAACATCTCGCGCCAGATAAACTTTGTAAGTTTTGACACCAGGTTTGGCGGCCCATACCAGGTTCGTCTGCAAATTCAATGCTTTAGCTTCATCGAGCGGTGAAATCAGCTCAACCGAATTTGTATCTACGTCACCAAAATTTCCTGATAATATATCCTCTCTGTCCACTTTAAAAGAACAAGAAACAAAAGAACATGAAACCACAACAATCAAGGCAAAGCCTAAACAAAATATATAAAAAGTTCTGAACATAAAAGCTATCCTTTCTATCATTTACTCTAAATTACAATCTAAACTGAATGCCGAGACCGCCAGTGGAAAGCAATGTCTGATTGCCTTGATCCAATTGCAGTGCGCTTACCAGAGAAAGAATTATATCCAGACTATTGTTTAGTGAATAACCGAACACGAAACCGGCAGACGCGTATGGCATTGAATTTGTCGCATTTTCATTGCGCAGACCTGTCACAGTGATGGCTTGCAGCACCATACCTCCGCCCATACGCGGTGAGATAAAAAAATGACCCGGCTCAAACCGAAAACCTAAGTATCCTCCCAATAAATAATTGCTTGTGACAATACTGAGTCCGTCTATGGCATCGCTAGCTCCATCCCGAAAGGTATCTTGTATATATGAAGCTTGTAAACCCAAGCTGAGGTTTTTCCATATAAAGGGCATATTGACGGAAATTTCTGCTGATATAGCCGGCTGTTTGGCTTCTATCTTATCACTATAATCCAAAGCATAAAGTCCGCCCCCCACATGAAAATTGAGCAAAACCTGATCAAAAATAGGTTCAGAAATCGTGGCTGATAAACCGCTTTGCTGCCATTGTTCTTTGGTAGGTAAAACAGACCTGGATTTTTCAACTATTTTGGCCGCGATCCGGTCTACGGTATCAAATATTCTATTATCAGCAGGACCTTTTTCTTCAAAATCAGCAATGAATTTCTTTTGAGCAATATCAATAATCCGCACACGGGTGATAATCTGCATATTCTTTTTACCTTCAATGCGAAAGCCGCCGGAAATCACCACATCCTGCCTGGCCAAAAGGCCCAGATTCATGGCTGCTGACTTGGTGGCATAGTCTTCCCGAAAAATAAAATTTCTTTGAGCAACCTCTTGCCATTGTTTTTTTGGTGTTGCCTGATAAGCAAAAAGTTTTTTCAATTTTTCTCTGACCGCATCGGTCAAACTCGCTTCTAAATAATGGACATTGGGATTTTTTTCAATATTGATAAAATCCAAAACCAATACTTTTTTCATTCCCTGAGCGAATACAGGTTGGGACACAATACTTATAATAGCAAAAAATAGAATAAAATTTCTTTTTACTAGATATCTCATCACAGTTTACTCCTTCATTATGCTTCTTTATCACGTGTACAAATATTAATGAATACGCATTGTGGACTGCGCCCCTAAAATTGTAAAGAACTTTTTCTAAGCAATTTATTTACAAATTGAAATCATGATAAGTATAAATTACTCCTAAAGAAAGATACAAAAAATCTCATCATCTGTAAATAGGGCATTTGCCCTATATTGCCTATAGAGCAGGAGAGGTAGTATTCTGATAAAACAAAACTAAAAATAATTGATTAGTTTCTTAGATCGAGGAAAGCATCAGCCATAAAAATTTTTCATATACCGGTTTCATCGGATTATGGCGTTACAAACCGGTCTCCATACTGATCATAATGGTAAAAACCCCGCTTGGAAAAAGCTTGCCAAAATGCGGCAGGTGTTTTAGGCATATTTGTGTCCGGCCCAATACTGACTTTGGTGGCCTCAAACCAGCTATCGCCTTTTTGATAGATCGGACTATTTTCTGGCACAGTAATGCTTTGCAATTTCTCAAATTGTGCTTCTATAGTTGCGTCATTGAGTATAGTGTTCAAACGTGCTGTGGTCATATCTGTGGTGAAAAATGTGTCAATGGTGTCAACCACCGCATCAATCTCTGTGCCGTCATTTAAAACAGTCCCATCCATGGCCAGCGCGTCTGTTTGAAGCTGCGGCGAATAATTTTCTTTCTTAGCATTATTGCGTTCAGTCCAATCATTCATCTCATCCAGGGTGAATGTCCATTTTTCAGGATAGGAGAACATGCCAATGGTGAGATTGTAAAAGGCATTGTCCACAACGTAAAGATTTCTCAGA
The DNA here is from genome assembly GCA_964501965.1 of uncultured Leptospiraceae bacterium. Taxonomy (GTDB): domain Bacteria; phylum Spirochaetota; class DYNZ01; order DYNZ01; family DYNZ01; genus CAZCVM01. The sequence continues at coordinate 4,915 of CAZCVM010000014.1, forward strand.
TTTTTATAAAACATGGTGCTTGATTCATTGCGATCCACGCCAATGCCACCTGTGCCTTGGTAATCTGTTTTGTCGGGACGGTCCGCGTTGGTGTCATAAAGGCCAGCTAAAATATTGTTCATAAAATGTAGGTTTTCACTGATTAAGGTCGCTCCATTATGACTATTGCGCTCGGTCGTTTTCCAAAAAACATTGTGCGCGATCAAATGGTCTTTTCCAGGCCCATAAGGCCCAGGAGCTTCACTGCCGGGCCCATCTGTGACAAATCCGCCCCATGTTTTAGCAATAAAATTGCGGGTCACGATAAAATTGCGCCAGGAATGCCAACCAGCAATGGGATAGCCAGTACCGCGAATAAATATATTTTTATCCAGAATTGAATGAGTTGCCTGCCATTCCGGCCCGTGATTGGCACTAAAATACAAGGCAGGCGGATCTCCCAAATCATTCACTGTGCCGTTTCGGATAAACCGGTTGTTTCGCCAAAAACTGTATTCCAACGCACCCACGCGCACGCCGTTGAAGCCGAAAAATGTACAGTTTTCAATCTCCCGCACCTTGTCTAAACGTCCGCCACCGTATGCGTGAAATTCGCTTCCCTTTTTAGGTTCGCCTGACACTGGATCATTATTGCCCGCGAACCAGGCCCCACCGAACCATATCCCTTCCACGCGGATATAGTCTCCTTCGATCTCAATTTCCGGGGGCCGATGTTGGGTCTCGCCGCTTTCTATGGGGCCGGTCAATATGACGCGCTCAAAATCTTTGGGGCCTGGGTTTGTGACTGTTGACTCATCATAATAGGCCCGATATGTGGTCTTTCGGTCTGGCCCTGCTCCGCTGACATTGAGCTTGAGGTCAAAATCTTTTGTCCCATCTGACTCGACAATGTAGATTCCTTTCCGCAGGATAAGCGTGTCGCCAGGGGACATTTTTTCCTGCGCTGCTTCGATCGTTTTGAGAGGCGAGTCTATGCTTCCTGTGTTTGTATCGTTGCCACTGGTCCCATTAACATACCATTTTTCGCCGTTCAGGTTTTCGCCATACCCCAATTCGGGTAAAGACAAAATTTTATCCAATGGCTGTTCATTATTGGTGATGCAATGTGTCAGTAAGATAGGAATGACCAAAAAAAGCGTAAGCACTGTGAATCTTTTTCTTAGATTAGGATATACGGCCTCAAAAGAGGTTTTACCACTTTCCGGCGGAGTTATCCTTGGGGAAAGGCTTCCCCCAGACATAGCGGATGGGAAAACTTGTTTTTGTTTGGTATGAAAACTTATTTTCATGGCTCTATCCTTTGTTTATATTTTCTAAAGCAGAACAATTTGTAAATATAACATTATATCATTCCGTAGCCGGTGTCCAGTTGGCAGCCTGATTTTGATATTTATTTCCGGAGATATCAATAGGGCTTTTTATACCGTGATCACTATTGTGATGTATAATGGCTGATTTATGGATCGTGCCATTGACCAAGTTGCCCTGAATGGTGTATTTGCCCAGATAACTGGTACTGCCCGGCGCGACGCAATTGCTGTTGTGCGCGTCCTGGTATTCTACAAAATAGTTTAGATTGCCCGTGATCGTGTTGTTAATAATATTATGATAGTAAAAATAATAGATCAAATTTTTATTAACTTCTATTTGCGAGCAACGCGCGTCAAATTTTACGAAAAAATGGCCATTGCCCGCCATTGTATTGTTTTGTATTAAAACATTGCGCAGATGTCCATTGATAGCGGACACAGAATTGGTCCCTGTTTGACCGAATGTATTGTCTTCAATCACCACATAATTGGCAAGGCGGATCTCCTTTCCATCCCAAACATCATTCCAGTTGACATCTCTGGATAGATCATCATTCGATAAAAAGACAATGGAGACAGGATAAATATCATGATCAAACCGGGAACGCAATATGCCTGAATAATGGGTGCCGTCGAGAATGAGCGCATGCTTGCCCTGTCCGGTAAAAACAGAATCCATGATCCAGATATTGTCCGCCCAGGCCCCGGAATGGATCATGGCGTCACCGCCTTGTTTGTGTGTTAAAAAATCTTTGAACGTACAATTTTTAATGACAATGTCTTTGACTGAATACAGACTAATGGCTTTATTGGATTTTTTTCTTCCGTCAAAAATAAGATTGGCGAAAAGATAATTGTGGGTTTGCTTGTAATAGCAATCTGGATACCCGCTCAAATCTCCAGGGCCACATTCCAATTGAACCATGGTTTTTTCGCTTGTGGCAGCAATGGTCGCGGGCCGGTCTGGATCAGACACAAAATGCACATTATTTTTGCTATGCAAATAAAGGCCAGACTGAGGCACGATAAACACCGTAGGAGCGAAAAAGAGAGTGCCGCCTGTCGCGGGCAATGAATCTAAGGCTTTTTGTATATCTCCATCAAAATCAGCGTACACATCAATGACCGGTGTCGGTGATTTAATTTTGTCAATGGTATTTGTGTGTTTCGGGTTGAAACGGTGATTGGCCCACCAGTTGATCACGTTTTGCATGTTTTCCGTGTCAGTACCCTGAGAAGGCAGACCGCCGTCAGGATACTCTGCGTTCACTGATGATAAATCCGTGATACCAGGCACACCCGCAACGCCTTCTGTGGTATTGACCACAACGCTATAATCTCCCATATCCGGTTTTTGGTTTTGCAAACAGCCCGGTAAAAAAATAACAATATTCAACAATAGAAGAGAAAAGAACCAACCAAAATACAGAAAACTACAACTGATTTTTATTTTATGTTTACAATCAGTTTTTCCCATGATCAAAAAATATAGAAATTTCATCCAAAAGTCAAGTATAAAATTTAAAACATATTGCAAAAAAGATTAGATGCGGCTGCTTTTAGCTTCTTTTTAGTTTTAGGAGAAAAAAGTCTTTGCATTTTTTTTAATAGGATAAATATTATGATTAGTATTAAAATTGACAATATACACAGGCTGTTTTGTTTTTTGGATATCCTTTACCAAAAATAAAAAAACGGGAACAAACAACACAACGAACATAAACGCGCGTACTTGTAAGGATAAAAACCAAAGTATACTTAAATATGCAAGGAGTTAGGGTATGAAAAAAAATGATTTTTATAGGATTCTATGTTTTACTTTTGCCGCAATGGTATTTATAAGCGGATCAGCACAGGCCAAAACAAATCTACCATTACAGGTTCATGGCCAATTTGGTTTTGGAGCTACATTGCCCTATGGCAGCGTGGTGGTTCCCACTGGCCATGAAGCATCCATCAAAGTCCAAGAAACCTTTCATATCGGAGCGGGTGCTTCATTTATGTTCCAAAAAAAACTGGGGGCGCAACTTTTTCTGGGTTATCAGTCTATGGACTTAGCTATCAAATACACTGGCTCTGTTTACAATAATGAATACATATACGGCCTGTCCTTTTGGGAAATGGGCGCGGGAGTGCTAGGGTACTGGTCTTTTTTTAGAAAATTTGATTTTTATTATGAAGGTGGACTTTTTTATGCCATGCAGACCGGATCGCCGTCTTTGCATATTGATGGCCAAGAGCAAACAAGCGGCGATGCAGGTTGGGATAAAGGATACAACTTTAGCAATGATCTTGGTCTTTTTTTAGGCGGGGGCGTCAAACTTCCTATACCTGATCCAAAAAACAGACTCTTTTTCCAGGCAGGCATCAGGTACAAAATCGGCATTATGCCTATAATCGAAGGCGATACCAGTTTATCTTACAATCAGGAAAAAGACAAAATTCGGTCTATGGAAATTGCGCTACACCTTGCCCTATTGTACAAATTGTTTTGAGTGCTGAGAATAATGAATTGACCAAGGATATGTTTGCGCAATTCCAAACTCCCACACTGAACAGCTTGCAATCACAAGGATTCTCATCAGCTCCGCCATGGGAAATCTCTGTCACTTGGACAGTACCATCTGACGATGAGTATAAATTAAGATGGAGCGGTTTTGGTGTTGGTGGTGATGACGT
>CAZCVM010000014.1:8913-12960 GCA_964501965.1 uncultured Leptospiraceae bacterium
TTGGGTATCTAAAGGCTTTGATCATGATTATGTTGGCAAGTCTGATTTAACGCAAAATAAAAAAGCGGAGTGGACCATTGATAACACTGATGCCAATGACAAAAACAACACTCAAATCACAAACTTAAATAATCTTTGGCTAGATATATCGTATAGGCACAAGAGTAAAAACATGATTTTTCATACAAAACGAACCTTAGACTTCGCCGACTAACAAAGCGCACACTGACAAATAATCATGTACATAGTCACGGGTTTCTACATTACTGCAACCTTTGACTATGGCATTTTTTATCAGGGCAAAAAAAAGGAGCAGTTTACTGCTCCTTTTTTTGCTTTTTCAAGGCCTTTTATGACCTTTTCATGACTCGTTAAATGATTGTCAAATGCAGCTCAAATATTTTTTGCAAAACTTTATTTGATTTCCAAATTGTTTTGCGTCAAAAATTTTGAAAACTCAATATCTTTTGATGTAATATGGTTGATCAACCACGAACCCAACAATGTCTCAATCGAATCAGATAATAAACTTGTAGCTCCATCTTCTTTGAATTCCAGTTCCAGATCCGCCAGAGTTTTCTTAAATTTTTTGTGTTCTTCCAATTGATCTTTGAGACCTGGAAAATTTGTTTCTGTCATATATTTTTCTTCAGCTTCGAAATGAAAATTTGTATAATCAATCAAAAACTGTAAAGTCTGCGCGATCTTTTGTGTGCCGAGATTTTTCTCTACAGCTAAAGCCATTTCATTGAGTTTCTCAAACCACATTTTATGCTGCTGATCTATTACATCTATTCCAATTTTGTACTTATCTTCCCAAATATATTGTTTCATTTATTTACCCCATTTTAAATAATTTTGTTGTGAATGTTTTACCTGGTTTTACCTAGCTCTTTACTTTGAAGCAATAAAATTCATTATGCCGTTTGCCGCGATTTTGCCTGCGCCCATGGCTTCAATAACCGTTGCAGCACCTGTCACAATGTCGCCTCCAGCAAAAACTCCAGGAATAGAAGTCATGCCAGTCTCTTCATTGATGACAATATTGCCCCATTTGTTAGTTTCTAAACCAGGCGTATTGGTGGAGATAATTGGGTTGGCATTTGTACCCAGCGCGTAAACAACTGTATCGCAATCTACAACAAAATTGCTGCCTTCGACTGGGATAGGACGTCTGCGCCCTGAAGCATCCGGTTCTCCCAACTCCATCTTAATGCATTCCATACCGGTGACCCATTTATCAGGACTTCCGTTTATTTTCACCGGATTTGTCAGCCAATTGAAATTTACACCCTCTTCCTGTGCGTGATGGAGCTCTTCTAAACGTGCCGGAGATTCTTTTTCACTTCTACGATAAACGCACTGAACTTCTTGAGCACCCAGACGCAACGCCACACGACAAGCATCCATAGCAGTATTTCCAGCACCAATAACAGCGACTTTTTTGCCCATGCCCACAGGAGTATCATAATTGGGATGATCCGAACCGACCATAAGATTAACGCGGGTCAAAAATTCATTGGCAGACATTACACCGTTTAGGCCTTCACCCTCAATTCCCATAAAAGATGGAAACCCGGCTCCAGAAGCAATAAACACAGATTCATAACCCATATCTTTCATTAACTGATCAATGGTAAAAATTTTACCAATAACCCTATTGAGTTCAATTTTTACGCCCAACATTTTCAATGTCTTGATTTCTTTGTCAATAATATCATTGGGAAGTCTAAATTCAGGAATACCGTATTTCAAAACACCCCCAGCCACATGCAAAGCTTCGTAAATGGTTACATCATAACCATTGAGAGCCAGTTCACCAGCGCATGCCAAACCGCCCGGCCCAGCTCCAACAATAGCTACTTTATGGCCATTGGGAACGATTTCCGGCAGTTCTTCCAGGTCATGCTGCATAGCATAATCCGCGACAAATCTTTCTACTCTACCAATGGCAACCGGTTCTTTTTTCTTGCCAACAATACAGTATTTTTCACATTGATTTTCTTGTGGACAAACCCTGCCGCATACAGCGGGCAAAGCATTGTATTTTTTCAATATATCCAAAGATTTCTTGAAATTTTTGTTTTCCACTTCCCTTAAAAATCCAGGAATATCAATACCCACCGGACAACCATTGATACACAAAGGCTTTTTGCAATCCAAACAGCGTTCAGCTTCTGCTATAGCCATTTCTTTCGTAAAACCAAGAGCAACTTCCGCAAAGTTCTTTACCCGCTCTTTTGGTTCTTGCTCAGGCATTTTTACCCGTTTTTCCGCTATTGTTTTCACGGTTCTGCGCACACCAGCTTTGGCTTCTTTCAATTTGCATTCTTCTTCGTATTGGGAAATAGAATCTTTTTCTTCGTTTTGAAAACGCAATTGACGGTGCATCAGCTCTGCAAAGTCAACTTTATGACCATCAAAATCCGGTCCATCCACGCAGGCAAATTTCAATGCGCCGTCATAAGTTACACGGCAAGAACCGCACATGCCTGTCCCGTCTACCATGATAGAATTCAATGAGACCATTGTTTTTACATTATAGGGACGGGTAACATCACAACTTGCCTTCATCATAGGCAATGGCCCAATAGCTACAATCTCGCTAATATCTTTATTTTTTGGATCATCCAACAATTGTTGCAATTTAGTGGTGACAAAACCTTTGTCCCCATAGGAACCATCATCTGTGGTAACATACAGCTCATCAGAATATTCTTTGAATTTGTCTTCCCAAAAAACCAGATCTTTATTGCGAAAACCAACAATGGAAATCGTATAGCTGCCTGCTTCTTTGAATTTCTTCAATTGAGGAAATACCGGCGCAATACCCAATCCGCCGCCCACCAAAACAACTTTATCTTTTTTTTGGATATCTGACGCCAATCCTAGAGGGCCGATAAAATCGGGAAATGTATCCCCTTCGTTAAAATTGTCGCGCATCTCCTGGGTAGATTTACCTACCACCTGAACAACGATTGTAATAGTTCCTTTTTCCCGATCAATATCCGCAATTGTCAAAGGTATGCGTTCGCCTTTTTCAGAAATTTTTACCATAACAAAATGCCCGGGTTGAGCAACTTTTGCCATATCAGGGTCTTCTACCTCCCACAAAAATGTAATAGGCGAAAATTGTTCTCGTTTTACGATTTTGAACATGCCCCAACTCCTTTCTTTTTTAACATAAATTAAGACTTTTTGGTTTTTTTTATATGTTTACAACTTTGAATGCAATTTTTTTTTTCAATGCGCCTTGTCCAGCTTTTTTTGTTTCCTATGCCAGGCAACAAATTGGACTTTGCGGGCCAATAGCCATATATTTCTTGAGAATTTTCTGGAAACGCAAAAATTCAAAACTTTATCCCCCAAAAAGCATCTAATTTTTGATAAATCAACAAAAAGGACAATTTATCCATGAAATACCAAACGCAATCAAAAGCACAATCAGAGACAGCACCCCCAATGCCCTCTAAAACACGGCAAATCATCCTGATTGCTCTGACCCTTATCATTATGAGTGGATTTGGACATATTGTTTTTTTGACTGCGCTAGCCAACCCCATTTTAGCATTCCAAAACCAGAAAAAAGACACCAAAGAGCTCACCAAAAAAGATTGGATGACAATCTTGCAAAACAGTAAAGACAATTCTCAACGTGTACAGGCCGCGATTGAATTGGGCAAGGAAAAGGATAGCGAATCTTTGCAAATACTGCTCGATACCATGGATAAAGAAGCAAAAAAAAACGGACAACTCAACAATGATCTTTTACTATACATTGTCCGCAGTTTAGGCCAAATTGGCGACAAAAAGGCTTTTTTGCCATTGATCCGGCTATCTCAAAAAAGGGTTTCTGATGAAGTGCAAGAAGAAATCCAACACGCCATTGACCGCGTCCAGCACAAACCCTAAAAATTGCATGCCTTGGGAGACAGGAATATATCAGTTGGGCCAGCAAAATGCTTTGCCTTTGGGGATCTGGTCGAACGGAAGTTCGACGACGACCGGATCGCCGTCGATTTCGCCGTGGCAATAGCTCACGTCCCA
>CAZCVM010000014.1:12970-18236 GCA_964501965.1 uncultured Leptospiraceae bacterium
GGTTTTACTGAATATTTTCCAATGGAATATACAGCGCAAAAGGAATGATTAAGCGATGGGAAAACGCAAAGTAGCGCACACATCTTCATTACGTCCGCCCATAGACAGATTTTTTACTGTGTAGAGGAATATATCCGCCTTGTGAAGACTAAGTATTTTTTTGATAACAGGCAATCCAAGCCCATAGCTAAAGTCTTCAAATGGAGTAAAAACATCGTCCATCATAGCAGACATACGGTAAAAAGGTTCAAAAACATTTTTTTCGTCATTACCCTTAATACCAATAATGCCATGATCACTGGCATAGGCTGGATTCAAAATTTTCAACTCAAAAAAAGCGTCTTTCATAAAAAACATAACATATATTTTATCATTTTGTTGGGAATATTTCATGCTATTGATAAAAAGCTCATTAAACACAATGGCCATTTTATTTTTATTGTAAACAATTTTGTTTTTTGCGGCATGCGGCGGGAAATTGCTCAGACTTATTCTTTGCTTTTTCAAGTCCATTGCCGGCTCCAATGATCCAACACACTCATTGATATGTTCATATACAGAACCCAATTCTTCTCTGCCAGTGTATTCATCCTCTTCCATTAAAATGGTCTGTGCGCTGGAAAAGCTTTCCAGCATCTTTTTCGCGGACTTAAAGTTGGCATCAATAAGAGAAAACAAATCCTTGGGCAATTCATAGACATTTTTTTCGTCATTGAATTTGGCCATGGATGTTACCAGACTGAGCACTGACAATAAAGAACCAATTCCTCCTCCATGGGAAAAACTGATATTCAATTGGCGAATAATGTCCGTTGCGATGGAAGTGACTTGCTTGGCGTGCAATTCATCTTTCCACTTAAAAGTGTCCATAATATTTTTATAAAATTGCTTTTCACTTTCCGAAAAAAGCATGGCTTTTTGCAACAACTGATAATGTTCCTGGGCCTTTTCTATCACATCCAGTAGGTTTTTTGCGTCCAATGGTTTGAGCAAATAGCTATAGGCTTTGTTTTCATTCAAGGTAGCCAGCAAATTTTCCACATCCATATTCGCAGACATAACCACAGGCACGATCTCTACAAATTGTCTACTGACAATTTGTATCAATTCTTTGCCGTCCATTTCCGGCATACTAATGTCTGTCAACAATATGGAAAATTTATCCTGAGATAGTTTATCTAGCGCAAGTTTGCCGTTTTGGGCGGTTTCATATTGATAGCCCTTTTTTGCCAAAATCTTGCTAACATAAGTTAATGTTACTGGATCATCATCCACAATAAGAATTTTTACTTCTTCCATTCAACGCCTCAAAAAAAAGAGCCTTTATTGATAGAATGATAAAAAACCTTTTCAATCAATAGCAAGCTCGTTAGTATTATTCCAATAAAAACTATTAAAAAACAACGCGCAGGCAACCAAATAGCCAACGCATTGTTTTATTAATAATATTTACCAGTTAATTTTGCTGACAAATAAGTTTTATCTTGTTAAATAATCAAACACATTTGTTATAGCATCTTAAAAAAATCATTACCTTTATCATCCACGATGATAAAAGCGGGAAAATCCACAACATCGATTGCCCAGATTGCTTCCATGCCAAGTTCAGGGTATTCTACCAATTCTACGTTGGTAATATTTTCCTTGGCAAGCAAAGCTGCTGGTCCCCCGATAGAACCCAAATAAAAGCCGCCATTTTGCTTGCACGCATCCGTCACAATTTGCGAACGGTTGCCTTTGGCTAGAGTGACCATGGCAGCACCCTGTTCTTGAAAAATAGGCACATAGGAATCCATACGGCCCGCTGTGGTCGGACCAAAGGATCCAGATGGCAAATTTTCTGGTTTTTTGGCAGGTCCAGCATAATATATGATGTGATTTTTGAAATAATCCGGAATTCCCTGACCGTTATCCAATCTTTCCTTAATCTTTGCGTGCGCAATGTCCCGCGCCACAATCAATCGTCCGGTCAACATGACTCTTGTCTGGACTGGATGTTGAGACAATTCTGCCCTGATGGCATCCATTGACTGATTGAGATTGATATGCACAGCATTGGCATCTTGTTCCTGCTTCATGTCTTGCGGGATAAACCGTGCTGGGTTGACTTCCAATTTTTCAAGAAAAATGCCTTCTTGTGTAATTTTTGCTTTGATATTGCGATCCGCGCTGCAACTGACCCCCAGACCGACAGGACAGGAAGCTCCATGTCTCGGCAACCGGACAATGCGGATATCATGCGCCAAATATTTGCCTCCAAATTGGGCTCCGATGCCGCATTCCCTGGCCATTTGCAAAACTTTTTCTTCCAATTCTATATCCCGAAATGCCTGACCTTTGTCATTGCCTTGACCAGGTAAAGCATCATAATAACCGGCACTTGCCAATTTGACAGTTTTGAGATTTGTTTCTGCTGAAGTACCGCCGATGACAAACGCAATATGATACGGCGGACATGCTGCTGTACCTAAGCTTTTCATTTTTTCCAATAAAAACTTTTCCAATGAGCCAGGATTTAGCAATGCCTTAGTTTCCTGGTACAAATAAGTCTTATTGGCGGATCCTCCTCCTTTCGCAATGAATAAGAATTTGTATTCATTGCCCTGGGTCGCATAGATATCAATTTGCGCCGGCAAATTGCATCCTGAATTTTTTTCATCGTACATTGTTAAGGCCACATTTTGAGAATAACGCAAGTTTTTCTCCGTATATGTCCGAAAAATTCCTTTGGACAATGCTTCTGGATCATTGCCGTCCGTAAAAACATATTGGCCTTTTTTTCCCATTACAATGGCTGTTCCCGTATCCTGACAGGTGGGCAGCTCCATTTCCGCTGAAATAACCGCATTGTTTAGCATTGCTTTGGCGACATAACGGTCATTTTCCGATGCTTCCGGGTCTTTTAGTATATTGGCAACTTTTTGCAAGTGACTAGGACGCAATAAAAATGAGACATCCGTCATTGCCTGATCTGCCAACAATTCCAGGCCTTTGGATTGAACTACAAGAAGTTCTTGGCCTTGAAAGGATTCTGTTGTTATGTATTCTTTTGTTAAAAGCTTGTACTCTGTTTTGTCTTCTCCTACAGGAAAAGGATCTGCATAAAAAAATTCACTCATGGCTTTTCTCCCAACTCGAGATGAAAATCTTACTTTCCCAATGGAAAGCATAAATGCACATTTAAATGCCCTGCTTAGGCAGTCAAGAAAGGAAAAAATATCGAATATAAATAAAATCCTTGCATTGGTTCGTTGAACATCGCTGGCATTTTCAGGCATTTCCGGACATTTTATTGAGAATACATGTCAGCTTGTCGTAGAAAACATTGCAGTACTGATAACGGAGCGCACACGACTTAAGTAATGCGAATGGTAAGCTCAAATTGTCTTAAGAAATTCATCCAAGTTGTCTAGCTCCATTCATTTCGCGGCAGGGCAGCCTTTGCATATCACAAAAAGCAAATTGCTATGCTACCCTGCCGATTTGCTGAGATAGCTTCTGCGAAAGAGCCAGAGAGTCAGCCACTATAGCCGGAGCCAACGAGCGCGTACACCAATATTGTTGCTGCCGTACTTGATCCACATATAGCCGTCTTCGCCCCAGTCTTTGCCCCAGGAATTTTTGATCAAAAAAGCCTGCTTGGAGTCGTCCCACCCTACTAGAATAATGGCGTGGTTGCTCTTATCGCCTGGGATGTTCAAGCCTTTCTCCTCGTAAATGCCGCCAGTGTAAGCCTGAAAAAGCTCTGTGACATACACACTCGTGGCAATGGGGCCATATTTGACCAAAGCCTTTTTGAGCTGATCTACCGTAGGGGGCTGGGGATTTTTCAGGTCCATCTTCGCCACATAGCCCCAGGTCTTGGCCTTATAGGGCAGGTCCTTGCGCCGCGCATAGCAACGGTCATTTCGCTCCTTATACGGGGTCATGGACTCATTAATGTGGCTATACTCCTTCAAATAGTAAAAAACCGTGCCCACATCGCCGCCATCACAGCTACCTGCGTCGTGCTCATAAGGAGAGCTGATCTTGGCGCAATCAATAATGTATTGCTCGGACAGATCCACGGACTTGTTGTGGATGATGTTGTACAAAGCCTCATAGGTGCCACTCGCAGCAAAGGCCCAACAGCTCCCGCAGGTGCCTTGGCTTTTGACCTCGGTCATCTTGCCCTGATCCCGCCAATTGAAGGCACGCATAGTTTCGCTCCGGCGAATGGAGTTTGAGATATCTGAGGGTTTGTCATCGTCTTTCATGTAACCGACAGTCCGTGAGCCCTTGTACTCCATAAGGCCAGTGATCTGATCAATGCTCTTGTCCAGAACCGAGGTGATGCCCACTTGAAATTTGTAGCCGTTCTTTTTGACAATGCGGCGCAGGTCTTTGACCTTTCTTTGCATCTGACGCCGGATTTCTTTGGACCGCTTTTTGATAATATCCTTGCGGCTCTTTTTCTCACCACTCTTGTTGATGATGATAAATTCCCAGCGAGATTTACTGGCACTCGAAGAGGACATGACCAACTTGGAGCCATTCTTTTGGGCATTGCCCCAAGCGCGGATATATCTGCCATCGGCTCGCGACTTAAAAACGAATTTATTTTTGCCTTTGTTCTGGATCTGCCAGTGGTAGCTCTCGTCGCTATACATTCCGCGCGAGCGGTTCACCTCCAGTTGCTGAACCCCCCTGTTATTACGAACAGTGCGCTTGCGTGGAATATAGGCCTTGCCAGTTTTCGGGTCTACCAAAACCCACTCCATCCAGCGGCCGTTGTGGTCTTGCCAGAGAGAGATATCTGTTCCATTGCGCGATTTGCGCCCGCGCAGGTGCACCACATAATTGTTTTTGGTATAGATTTTCCAGCGGCCGCCACCAAGGTAGCGCATGCGAAATTTCTGCGCAGCAGTGCCGTTTCTTTTCCATAATTGGACCCTTGTGCCATTGCGAAATTTACCACCTGCTACATCCAAGCGATCATAACCGCGCAGATTAGAGCCAATTTCGTACCAGTTCCCTTCTTTTCTTTGAAAGATGTACAACCGGTCCGGGGCCTTTTTGTCGCCGCGCGTCATTTGCCAAGCCTGAATCTTTTGGCCATTTTTGAAGCGCTTGGGATGGCCACCGATATCCCAAAAGGCCTTTTGGGATTTGCCGTATTCCTGGGCGGATTGGATCCAGAATCTTTTGCTGGGAATATGGTATATAATGGTCTTTTGACCAGATGGATTGTGCACATAATAACCTGTCTTGCTTTTGATCAGGTAGT
>CAZCVM010000014.1:18246-19081 GCA_964501965.1 uncultured Leptospiraceae bacterium
AGGTAGTAGCCCATGTCCTCAGGTTTTTTGGTCCTCTCCCACAGGGGATAGAACTTATACCGCCGGTCAGCCTTGGGGTATTTTTGGAATTTGTAGCGCAATCCCCATAGCTGAATTTTCTTGCCAGGACCGCGAATCTCCCGCCCGGTACCAGGGAAATCCCAAAAGTTGCCCATGTCCCGTTTGTGCTTTTTGTAGGGGGTGCGAATGGCGGTCCAACGCTCCGTGGAGGGAATCTTTTGATCACCCCAGTCATAGATATACCGGTCCCAGGCTGCGACAACCTCAGCCTTTCTTTTGAGGTTTCGGGCGCCTCTTTTGACTTTGCCGGCTCCCTTTTTGATACCGCGGTCGGCCTTCTTGGCCCCTTTTTTGACCTTGTCTTTGGCTTTGTTGAACGTGTCTTTGATGCTAAAAGCGTATACTGGCTTCATAGTATCAGATTTTGTACCTGATTTTAATATATGAAAGCCTATTACAAAAACAATTAGTAAAAATACGGCCAACAATTGCGATTTCTTTGGTTTGTTCATATTTTCTCCCTTACGTTAAAAATAAATAAGTTCTTTTGGCGAGAGCAAGATAATGCGAATCAATGCTGCATTTTTTTAAGCTTTTTGCGTTTAGCCTGGGTTCAAACACATGCTAACGGCATGTAATGAGCGAAGCCGAATTATTGAGGGATTTGCCTGATTTCGCTTTTTATAAAGAAAGGAGATTGATAAGCTGTAAATCTTTTTCCCCCACCTGAGACGGCATAGCCTAAGGTTTTGCAATCGTAGCCTGGGGTTTCAAACCCCAGGCTACGGGAATAAAATACGGGGAGCTCCATAAT
>CAZCVM010000015.1:0-3991 GCA_964501965.1 uncultured Leptospiraceae bacterium
ATTGGTGCTACGACCGGATATTAGTGAAGAAAAGGCAGCTCAAAGTATCGCACAATGGAAACAAAAACGCAATCAGCAAATTGCCGCACTCAATACCAAGAATGATCTGCGGGCCAAAACTCTAGCTACAGAACCAGTAGTAATTCGGCTGGAAGAGTCAAAAGTAAGAGAAGCCAAAAAAAATGTTATAGCTCAGGCTAGAGAAATTCTCAATAAACGTATCGATAAAACTGGCGTGAGTGAGCCGAGTATTCGCGTGGTTGGTAATGATAGTGTGGAAATCCAACTGCCCGGAGTTCCCAATCCAGCGCAGGCAAAGGCTATTATTGGAAGCACTGGATCTGTGGTTTATAAATTAGTGGATGATGCTGGAACTCAGGAATTGTTATCTAAACTGCAAAATATCACTATTCCGCAAAGATCATTGACAAGCAAAGAATACCGGCAATTGCGTCAGGAAACATTAGCTCTTTTGGAAAATAAAAAGAATAAGGAAGGCTTTGAATTGGAAATCATTTATCTTTTCAAAAAGAATGAAGAAGGTAAATATATACCCCAAAGACCTTATGTATTTGAAAGCAGAGTTCGCCTGGAAGGAAATGATATTGATAAAGCCTGGGTCGGCAGTACGGAAGAAAGTATCAATGCTGTGCATTTTCGATTAACACCGGAAGGATCACAGAAATTTGCGGATTTGACTGGACAAAATGAAGGACGCTACTTGGGGGTAATCATAGACAACCAATTGTATTCCAATCCGCCTGTGATACGAAGCAAAATTGCTGGCGGTATGGCCTATATCAGCGGAGATTTTACCAAAGAAGAAGCAGCCACATTGGCCTCCATTATCAATGAAGGTGCATTGCCAGTGAAGTTGTCCATTATCGAGGAAAGGACAGTGGGGCCGTCTTTGGGGGCAGAGTCCATTGAAGCTGGTGTAGAAGCTATCGCAGTTGCTTTATTGTTGGTTATGGTTATTATGGTTTTTCGTTACAAGTTGTCCGGTTTTATAGCTGCTTTCGGTTTGGTTGCCAATTTTGTGGTGCTGGGAGCTTTATTGTCTTGGCTGGGATTCACTTTGACTTTGCCTGGTATAGCGGGTTTGATTTTGACGCTTGGTATGGCCGTGGATGCCAATGTTATTATATTTGAACGATTTAAGGAAGAGCTGCGTTCCGGGAAAACAGTTCGCAGCGCGATTAGCGGCGGGTATGATAAAGCGTTTTCCACCGTTTTTGACGCAAATGTTACAACATTGATCGCTGGTTTGGTATTGTCCCAGTTGGGGACAGGCCCGATCAAAGGATTTGCGGTCACGCTTTCCGTGGGTATTATTTCCAGTTTGTTTATTGCTTTGTATGTGACCAAGTTTATATATGAGTATATCAGCAATAAATGGTTTTTAGAAAAACTAAGCATATAAAGAAAATCAACACAAACACAATTTGCGAACAAATAAGGATAGCAATATGACAAACAAAACTCATACAAATACAACAGATAAGGCTCAAAAACCTTATCCTTTTTCATTCATTAAACTAAGAAGAATATCCTATGTTGTTTCCATCATGGTAATGATTGGTTTTGCGATACCATTGATCATGGGAAAACAAGTTAAGTGGGGGATAGATTTTGCTGGCGGTATAAAAATGCAAGTAAAGCTGCCCAAGCAAGTGACCGGTGAACAGTTGAAGAAAGCTGTACACAACCTGAAGCTCAAGGCGATTATTCAGGCTGTGGGAACATCGGATAAACGTGAACACATTATTTCTCTGGGCATATTGGATGCTGGACAGCAAATGCGAATGGTACAAAACTATTCTTCTGAAAAGAAAAAACAAGAATACATGGACAAACTTGCCAAGAAGCAAGCCATTGATGTGGTCGATTTGATCAAACGCGGCATTGCTATGCAATTATTTGGCGAGAAATTGGCAGATATGACACAGCTTCCGCCGGAAAAAAGATTGGATTGGCAAAACGCGGAAAGTGTCGGGCCGGCAGTAGGGTCTATGCTGCGCCGCGACGGGCTCAAATTGTTTTTGATTGCTTCTATGTTTATGATTATGTATTTGACATTTCGGTTTGAATTTCGCTATTCTATTGCCGCCATGGTTGCCTTGGTGCATGATTTATTTATTATTAGTTTCTTTGTCGCTCTGGCCAATATTGAAATAAACATTCCGGTTTTGGCCGCACTATTGACTTTGCTGGGCTATAGTATCAATGATACCATTGTTATTTTTGATAGAGTCAGGGAAAATACAACTTTGGATAACAAAATACCATTGCTACAAACCATTGACAGAGCTATCTGGCAATCTATGGCCAGGTCTTTGATGACATCCATTACCACATTGGCTGCGGTGAGCGCGCTGATAATTTTTGGCGGCGAAGCTTTGGAGGGATTTTCATTGACATTGTTTTTTGGTTTATTTGTTGGTACGTATTCATCCGTATTTGTAGCAGCACCGGTATTGTATGACTGGGACAAATTGTTTGCCGGCAAAATAAGCTCATCTAAAAAGTCCGAGCCTTCTGTTTTTTCCTCTGTGTCATAGCCAAAAATACCATAAATGCAAAAAGTATGCCTATCACAGAGAAGAATGAAGCAATGATTTCTGTGAATCAGCTATGGCAGCCATGAAAAAAAAAACGGGAAGGGTCTTGCTTTTTATGGCTGTTTTCATGTTCTGTCATAGTCAATTATTTGCGCATAATATGCGGGGTCCGGTCTGGGGGATACCCACAAACAGGAAAATAGTCAAAAAAGCAGCAAATAATAAATCAGCAAAACGGTCTTATTCGGCGATGTATTGGACAATGCGGTGGATGATCGCCGCGTTTCAGCAAAGCATCTCACCGCAGGATGGACCTACTTGTCCGCACAAACCGGTTTGCTCGGTGTACGGCAAAAGATCATTGCAGCGTTTTGGTCCCTTGCGCGGTTCTGTTATGGCAGCGGATCGAATCTTGCGCTGTCATCCCTGGCAAAAAAAAGAGGATTTGGTTGATCCGGTACCTGCCCATGAATAAAATAATTGTATGTAAGCTAATTTTTGTATTATTCTTTTTTGTGGCACCAGGCAATTATCTTTGGTCCAAACCTGTTGTGCAACATTCAAAAGCAAACTCTGCGTTGTATACGCCGGAAGATATTTTGGGTTTTGCCGGCAATCTTTTTGAGTCAAGAGAATATTTTCGGGCCGCGTCCGAATATGAAAGATTTTTGTATCATTATGGTGGAAATAAAACAGGCCAACAAAAAAATCAAATAGCGCAAAAAATATTGGCTTGCTATTATTATGGACGCGGTTATAGTCATGGTCAGACACGAATCAATGCTCTCTTGGCAAATCAAATATTTTCCCGTCCAGTGGCATTGTATTGGCAGGGAGTATTTGCTTACAAAACAAAAGAATTGAGCCAGGCATTGGCTTATTGGCAGCAGATCAAAAAACCAATGATTTCGTCAAAGGCAGATTCCTTATCATCCCAAAATTCTTTGTATTTGTTGAAAAATTATTTTATGTTTTGGTCTTATTGGGAGCTGGGTCAATACAAACAAGCCAAAGAAACATTGCAAAGCCTGGATTTGGATGCAGAAATGCGCGGGCTGGTCATGCCTCAAGGCCAGTGGATTCAATACAATCTTTGGCAAAAGCAAATCAATCAGGCATTGCAGTCCTGGAATCAGTACAAGTCCTGGTTATCGCCCGCAGGCGCGGCAGTATTCTCCGCGTTTATTCCTGGTTCTGGTCAATTATTGCAAGGCAGGTATTGGGATGGATGGGTCTCCTTTTTTGCCGTAGGAGTTTTGGGGTCCCTGACTTATTTGGCCTATCAAAATAATGAACGCAATCTAGCCATTTTTTTGGCCGGTATAAGTCTAACGGTATATACCGGAAATATTTACGGAGCTTATTATGCTGGTCAACGGGAGCAAAAACGCAGGCAAAAAAAGTATTTACAAAATCTTCAGCAAAAATAT
>CAZCVM010000015.1:4001-18717 GCA_964501965.1 uncultured Leptospiraceae bacterium
CTCAGGTTCACGGTTTTTGATCTGGCCGGAGCCCAATTATGACTGATGAGAAACCTTATTCCCGTGATAAAAGCAATGCCGGGCGGTGTATTGTTTTTTGCCATTTGCTGGTTTTCATGTTGCTGGTGTTGGGGAGTCAACCGCAAGCTGTTCGTGGCAATACGGAATATGCGCGGTATTTATGGAAAAATAATGATACCTACCGGGCTCGGACAGAATTTTTGCGCCAAAAATATTTGGCGCAAAAAGTTGGTGATTCAGTGCGGTTTTTTCGTAGCCAATTGTGGATTTACCGGTTGGATATGCATCAGGGCAATTTCAATCATGCTTTGTATGGGCTGATCCAGGATTGGCCGCGTTTGCAAATGTATACCTATACCATGAACAAAAAAGGTAACAAAACGCGCAAAGATGCGCAATCATTGGCCTTGCAATGGAATACGGAACTGGCCTACGCGCAATTGATGAATGGTTTTTTTTCAGATAGTGAGCAGCGTTTTCTTCAATTGCTTGATAGTATGAAATTGCCGAACATTAAAGGTGGTCAAAATATTTTGACGGATTATGATGCCTATAGAGCTTTTTGGCAAACAGGTTATGACCAGGCGCGAAAACGGGCAAAAATGTTTCAATCAAAAGATGGACAGTATTGGCAGCAGGCGCGTTCTCCCTGGGCGTCGGGTTTGATGTCTTTGGTCGTGCCCGGAACGGGTCAAATATACAATGGAAAGATCAAGCTGGGCTTATTGAGTCTGGCGACAGTAGCGGGATTGTCCTATTGGGCGTATAGCAATATCAAAAATGGACGCAATGTTGCTGGATACACAAGCGCGTATATTGCCAGTATTTTTTATTTTCACAATATAAATAGGGCATTGGCCTCAACGCATGATTACAACAGGCAGTTGCAGCAGAGATTGTTGCGCGAATGCAATGAAAAAATAAATGCCAAACTGCCTTATTCCATACCAAAGTATAATAATAATTATTATAATAATAATGAATTTTTGAACAAGTCTCATAGAAAATGAACTGGTACAATGCAAATAAATGACATAAATAAAAGCAGCCAGGCAATGCTGGATCATTATTGGATGAAATTGGCTTTTGAAGCCTCATTGGAAGCTGTTTGCCGGGCACATCCCAATCCGCCGGTGGGTGCAGTGATAGTCAAAGACAATAAATTTATTGCTAGCGGCGCGACCAGTGAGCCAGGTAAAGATCATGCTGAGATAGTAGCACTTAAAAAAGCTGGCCAGAATGCGCGTGGAGCAACTTTGTATGTTACTCTGGAACCATGTTCTTTTTTTGGCCGCACACCGCCATGCTCATTGGCAATTGGCCAGGCTAACATATCCAGGGTACTTATCGCGCAAAAAGATTTGCATCCTCGTGTGCAGGGCCAAGGTATACAACAAATGCGTCAGGCTGGCATACAGGTAGATATTCTGGCTGGCTTTGACAAATCGGCAATGAGTTTGTTTCATCCTTTTTTTCGCTCTTTGGGTTTGTATGACGCAGCAGACAATAATAAAAGCCGTGGTATCCGCCCGGAATTTATTATGAAAGCAGCGTTGACTGCTGATGGATTTATGGCGTCGAAATCTGGAAGTAGTCAATGGATATCTTCCGCCGGCTCCCGCTATATTGGTCATCGGTTGCGTAGCATGTCTGATGCGATATTGGTCGGAGCAGGAACGGTGCGTTATGACGATCCCATGCTCACGACCCGTCTTGATCCTGCCGCAGAGTCATATTTTCAGCAAATGTATTTTGCCGGCAGCGTGCCAGAGCATGATATATTGGCTCAATGGCTATTGAAGTATCATGATCCATGGCCTTGCGCGAGAACCCCTGTGCGGGTGGTACTGGATCCCAGGCTTATCGTTTCCAGGAAAAGCAAAATAGTGCAAAGTGCCAGTCAGTATGCTACTGTGTTTTTTTATGCCAAAAGATTGCAACAGCGTCTAAGGCACAAAATAAATCAATTGGAGAATAAGGGTGTAGAAACCATTCCAGTACGCAACCACAGAGACAAACTGGATCTTATGGAAATAGCAAATCATTTATTGCGACGCGGTGTATTGCGTGTATTGGTGGAAGGAGGAGCCAATGTGCATACCGGGTTTTGGAACCAGGGTTTTTATGATCGGTATTTTTTCTTTTATGGGACCAAAATGGTTGCAGGCTCTGCTGGGAAAAGCCCTATTTTGGGCAAAGGACATTTGGATATGAACAAGGCGCGTGCTTTGCCGAATGCGCATTCTATATTGATCCCGGATAAATATTTATCTCCAGAAAAATCGTTTACAGATACGCCGGTCAATTCACAATGGAATCATTTGCTTATGGGGACAGAACAACATGTTTACAGGATTAGTTGAAGAAATCGGCCGGATAAAAAATCAGATACCCAAACCAGGCGGCAAGGAAATCACTATCCTTAGTGAGGTGATTGCGCCTCAAGTCAAATTGGGGGATAGCGTGATGGTGGATGGAGTGTGCTTGACAGCAACTTCGCGAGGACACAAAGAATTTACTGTGTTTGTTAGTGAAACTAGTCTTCAATGGACTACATTTAAACAGATCAATTCTCAATCCAAAGTGCATTTGGAGCGAGCTATGACTTTGCAAAGCAGATTGGACGGACATTTGGTTGCCGGTCATGTGGATTGCCTGGGATATTTGCATTCTAGAACAGAGCAGGGCAAAACAATGCTTTTGTCCATTGCTATACCGGATCAATATATGACTGGGATCATTGACAAAGGATCTGTGGCTGTGGATGGAGTTTCGTTGACAATTACCCATTTATGGGACCAGGGGTTTGGTCTGACATTGATTCCAGAAACAATGCAAAGGACCAAATTGGGTCATAAAAAGATAGGAGAATCAGTCAATATTGAACTGGATATGTTGGGTAAATACGCGCAAAAAGCTGTATTTGCCATGATGCAATCTCATGGATTGAAATCCAATGCCATGAAAACCAACCTCCCAGACTCAGAAGACCAGCCAAGGCATAAGCTTTCGACAGATATTTTAAGCAAGTGGGGCTATGAATGATAAGGTAAAAAGGGATTAATGGGATATCTCGTATTTGTTTTCAAAATCGGATTTGGATAGAATATTGAAAAACTTTGCCAATTTGGCTACATTAAAAATATCCATTACTTGTTCATTGGCCGCGTAAAGAATCAAATCTTTATGGTTGTTTTTGCATTCTGTCATACATTTAACCAGAGCACCTATGCCAGAAGAATCAACATAATCCAATTTTTCCATATTGATGGCAATATATTTGTCCACTTCCGAAATATGGGCGATAAATTGTTTTTCAAATTCATTTTTAGTGCCTATATCCAATCTACCGGCTAGATGAACAATACCGCCTTGGGCAGTAGTTTCAAATTGCATTTTCATTTTTCTACCTCTGATGATTTGCAATGAACGAATGACTGTGAATCCGTTTTGTAGAACAAATTTTTTGTATTTGAAATTTACGCTCAAGATAAAAAAAATCGTTCTTTTGTAAAGGACTATTTTGAGTTGGGATAAAGTTTTATGGTTAAATGGATAGAACAGGCTGATTTGGATCAACTGCATGGTTTTCAAACTCCGGCACAGGCAAAGTATCTCGTTCAGATGGAAAACGAAGCTGATATTCAAGCAATATTTCAAGATATCCAGGCTAAGGATTTACCGTATTGTTATTTGGGAGGCGGATTCAACACCTTGTTTGCCAGCGATTATCCGGGCATTGTACTGCAAAACTGTTTACAAGGAAGAAATATTCTTAGCCACAATGAAAGCCAGATTCTGCTGGAAGTAAACTCAGGAGAGAATTGGGATAACTTGATGGAATGGTGTATTGATCAGGATATGTTTGGTCTAGAAAATTTGTCCGGCATTCCTGGAAGTGTGGGCGGAGCAGTGACACAAAATATTGGTGCTTATGGAGTGCATTTGCAATCATTCGTTCGGCAGGTCACTGTTTGGCTGCCGAATGAAAAAAAGTTTTTGGCTTTGGATCATAGTGATTGCGGTTTTGCTTACCGCACATCATTGTTTCAAAAAAACAATTGGTTTATCGTTTCTGTGTTGTTGTCTTTGAACCAGGTTTTTGAGCCCCAAATGGAGTATGCCGGACTACGAGATCTAGTAGCTAACCGATACCAGGAAAAAATAAATGAAAAAATAAATGCAAAACCGCCTGGGCAAACAATGCAAAAATCCTTGGCAAATCTTTGGCGCAATTTAATCATGCAAATACGCAATGAAAAACTGCCGGATCCACAAGTACTGGGCAATTGCGGGTCATTTTTCAAAAACCCGGTGATTGATGCCGATGTTTTGCGTCAGTGGCAGACTCTATATCCTGTTTTGCCGTTTTTTGAATTGTCACCCAATCGTTTTAAGATACCGGCAGCCTGGCTGATCGAACAAACTGGCTGGAAAGGTAAAACATGGGGGCAGGCTGGAGTGTATGCCAACCATGCCCTTGTTCTCGTCAATCATGGCAATGCTCAGGGATACGAGGTATTCGCATTGGCCACAGAAATCCAGCAATCCGTGCAAAATAAATTTGGAGTTGTTTTGGAACCAGAGGTTCTTATTCGATAAACTCAAAAGACAATGGTTTGTCCGAATCAGCTTGATCGTTCATTTTGACAATTACTTTTCCGCCATGCATGAGTTTGCCGAACAAAATTTCATCGACCAATGGGTCTTTCAATTGCTCTTGAATGATTCGGGCCATAGGCCTGGCACCAAATTCGGGATTGAAACCTTTCTCTGCCAAATATTGTCGGGTTTCCGGTGTCAAATCGAGAAATACTTTTTTTTCTTTGAGTTGATTGTTGAGTTCCAAAATAAATTTATCGACAATTTTTTGAACGACATCTTTATCCAAGTAACCAAATAACACAATATCGTCCAAACGGTTGCGAAATTCAGGAGTAAAGATTTGTTTGACCGCTTGCATCGGATCACCATAACTCATCCCTGTATGGTCAAAACCAATCTTCAAAGAGCTCATTTCTTTTGAACCCGCGTTTGAAGTCATTATCAAAATGACATTGCGGAAGTCTGCGGCCCGTCCTGTATTGTCTGTCACTGTGGCATGATCCATGATTTGCAGCAATGCATTGAAAATATCCGGATGGGCTTTTTCGATTTCATCCAATAATAGTACACAATGGGGATTTTTACGGATTTGGTCTGTGAGTATGGCTCCTTGATCAAACCCAACGTATCCCGGGGGCGATCCTAGAAGACGGGATATGGTATGTTTTTCCATGTACTCGCTCATATCAAAACGCAGTATCGGTAGACTCAATTCATGGGCAATGCTGCGTGCCAATTCTGTTTTTCCGACTCCGGTCGGGCCAATGAATAAAAACGAGCCAATGGGTTTTTCTGGATGATTCAATCCAGCGCGATGTCTCTTGACGCTGCGAGTGAGTTTGGTTATGGCCTGGTCTTGACCGAAAACTTTGGCACGGAGCTGATTTTCCAGGTTTTCCAGGTTATTTTTTTCTTTTTGATTGATATTGTTCAGAGGGATCCGGGCCATGCGTGCAATGAGTTTTTCAACATCATCTTGTTTAATGGTTTTGCGCGTTGGATTGAAAATTTTTACGGACGCAGCAACTTCATCCATAACATCAATCGCTTTGTCAGGCAAAAACAATTCGTTCAAGAACTTGGCGGACAAATCCACAGCTTTGGTCAAAGAATTTTTTGAGTAACTAACGTCATGGTATTGTTCGTATTGATCTTTGAGTCCTTGCAGGATTTTGACTGCTTCTTCATTGGTAGGCTCCGGTATATCAATTTTTTGAAATCTGCGAGAAAAGGCACGGTCTTTAATAAAATATTTTTGGTATTCTTCATAGGTGGTCGAGCCAATGCATCGCAATTCCCCGGAACCGAGTATTGGTTTGAGGATATTGGATGCGTCCATAGAGCCGCCTTGTACAGCTCCGGCACCAATGATTGTGTGAATTTCATCGATAAACATAATGACATTTTCTTTTTCTTTGAGAATGTTCAATATAGCTTTGAGTCTTTCTTCAAAGTCGCCTCGGTATCTGGTACCAGCAATGATGGCTCCCAAATCCAGTGCGTATATTTCAAAATCCTTCATTTTGGGAGGGATTTTATTTTTGACGATCATTTGCGCTAAACCCTGGGTTATGGCTGTTTTTCCCACGCCAGGCTCTCCGACATGCAGTGGATTGTTTTTGGTTCTGCGCATTAGTACTTCTATAGTGCGCTGAATTTCCATATCTCGGCCGATGAGTATGTCATATTTGCCCTGGTTTGCCAGGGCAGTCATATTGATGGTAAATTTTTCGAGGATTTTATCTTTGTTTTTGATTTTTTGGTTTTCATCTTCTGGGTCGTCTGGATCATCTAACTCATCTTTTTCATAAATATCGTCATATTCTTCATTGTCCAAATATTCAGCCCCTATGTCCGGTTGAAAGAAATCCACATCCAGTTTGGATATCCCATGTGATACAAAATTGAGAATATCCAGCTTGGTAATGCCTTGTTTTTCCAATAAATATTTGGCAAAACTTTCGTCTTCCGAGAAAATAGATACAAAAACATCCCCAATTTCCGCATTGACTTTTTCGGCAGATTGAGCATGAAATATAACCCGCTGCAATACCCTTTGTACAGCCATGGTTTGAATGGGCTCCAAATTATTGCTGCCAGAGGTTTCAATGTCTTCCAAAAACTCTTCCAAATCGATAAACAATTGTTCTGGAGCACCTCCAGTGTGCATGATGAGCTCTTCCCCTTCTTCGAGCTGTACCATGGCAAACAGTAAGTGTTCCAAAGTAAAAAAAGAATGCTGACGCCGTTTGGCTTCCTTCAAAGCCAAATCAAGTGCTTCTTCTAGTTTTTGATCTAACATAAATATGCTCCTATATTTGTTCCATGGTGCAGCGCAATGGAAAGCCTGATTCATGAGCCAATGCGTGAACTTGTACTATTTTTGTTTCTGCTATTTCTTTCGTGTAAACACCGCAAATACCGGACCCTTTTTTGTGGATATCCAGCATAATAAGCGTAGCGTCATCAGGACTCTTTTTGAAGACGATAACAAGAACATTTATTACAAAATCCATTGTACTATAATCATCATTGTGCATGATGACACGATATTGTTTTGGTTTGGAAATTTTGTGCCTGTTTTTAAGCTTTGTCTGGTTATCAAATTGATCTTCCCACATGGTTTTATTCCTCTATACCTAAAATACCTTTTGAATTTTGTTTACTAAAAAAAGCTTTCTTGGAAAACTTTCCTTGACTTGTGAAAAGTGAAATATTAATTTTAACCCACATTGAAAAATATACAAATAAATAATTATTTTTTATAAAATATCATAAAAATATCAGAATTAAGGAAAAGAAAGATGAGAATTGTATCTTGTAAAGTACTATTTTTTCTTACAGGCATTCTATTAATAAGTTTTGGAAAACAACTGGGAGCTGCGCCCATTATTATTAATCCACAAAATTTGATCCAAAAAACGGGTAGAGTGAATGCAGTATCTGCTTCGTTTGCATTAAATTACTATGATGGCAATACAAATCTGGTCCGCGTGGATGGCGGATTAATGAGCAGATTGGTATGGAACGATCATTTGTTTCTGGCTGTTTCCGAGGGAAGCTATGGAAAGCAGGATGATGAACCTTATGTAAACAAAATTATGGGCCACTTGCGTTATTTGGTTGAGTTTGGCGATTATTTTGCCATAGAGGGTTATGGCCAAAGCCAATATGATGAGTTTCGCCGTTTAGCAATGCGTGCTTTGGGAGGAACCGGGCCTCGTTTTAGTTTTCATAAATTAAATTTTTTTGAAATATCCATAGGCACATCATATTTATATGAATACAATCGGTATGATACCGGAGAGTACATTGATTCAGGCGATGAATTTGAATACCACCGTTGGTCTAGTTATTTGTATTTGTATTTGCGTCTCGCTGACAATCTATTTTTTAATGGCACGATTTATTATCAACCCAGGTTTGATCAGTTTGATGATTACCGGTTTTTTTCGTCTTTGTCATTGGACATCCAATTGAAACCGTTTTTGTCGTTTTTTGTTCAAAATAACATAGTTTTTGACAGTAAACCGCCTGAAACAGTAGAACAAAGAGATGTGGTAATCAAAACCGGATTCAAAATATCTTTCAAAGGTATGCCCAAAGCTGCCAATGAGGCAAATTAAGTATCCAAAATGCCGTATTTGCGCAAACGATATTCAAATGCCTTGCGTCCCAATTGAACCAGGCGGGCACCTTTGGCAATGGATTTGCTGCTTTGTAAATAAGCTTTTTTGAGCAATTCTCGTTCAATTTGTTCCCATTGGATGCCTTGTTCAGGAATTTGCATACTTTGAAAAATAAAATCCCATTCTTTTTGCGGCTCCACCATTGAAGGCATTAAATCATTGATATTAATTTTTTTGCGTTCTAAGCCAATCCAAAATGAAATATAAGCTAACAATTGATTGTAATTGCCTGGCCAATGACTTTTTTTCAGGCTATCCAGTGCGTTTTGCGATAAAACCAGAGGGTCATTACTTTTGTAACGGATTGCTTTGTTTTTAAGGTAGGCAAGATAATTGTATTGAATCAATTCTTGCAAATCCATGGTGCGTTCCCGCAGAGGCGGAATGATCAAAGTTTCTGCGATGCCGACTGATTCTGTGAATGCTTGCGTGTCCTGGGCATTTTTTTTATCAGGGGACTCCCAAAGAAATATCAATTTTACTCTTTGTTTACTGAGCTTGGCAAAATAAGGCTGCCATTGATAAAGAAAACCAGGGAGTTGAGCTTCATTGATTAAATCCAATGGAATTGCAATGGTTTTTACTCCAGCCATAATAAAATCCAATGGCGGAGAAATGTTTTGAACCATGGGAGACAAAAGGGACATATCCCAATAGCATAGTCCGTGGTTGGGACCCGGTAGCCAGGTGTGGACTATGCGAGCCAAATCCAATGTTAAGCTGCCCTTTTCACCGGCAATGAGCAACGGCTGGAAACTGCGCCGAGCTGCGTTGAATGCTTGCCTCATTGTTTCTGCTTTGGCTGATGGTCCATGCAATGTGGAAAAATGGGGCACTGGAGAAATCAAATGATTTTGTATTTTTTGCATTGCCTGGGCAATAATGCTTTGTTGAATGATTTGCAATTGGTTTTTTAAATAACTATGCGCAAAATCGCGGAACAGGTAATAATGAAACAGATTTGCCTTGTTTTCTGTGTTGTTGTCGGATAAATCATGGGCAAAAATCTCTTTGCCGTAATGAGCATGGCGTGGATTCAAAAAATTAACCAGGTAAATAAGCATAGTTTGCTCATTGCGAGTACGAAAATCGAAAAGTCTTTGCCTGGTATCATCCGGCAGGTAGTGCCAGATTGCTTGATCAATAACAACTAAATGCCACAACTCCTTTTCCAATAACCGGAAAAAAGAAAAATTTTCATCAATAATAGAAACATAGATATAATCTTTTTTTTGCATGGCAAAAAAGCTTTGCACTTCTGGTG
Organism: uncultured Leptospiraceae bacterium; assembly: GCA_964501965.1. Taxonomy (GTDB): domain Bacteria; phylum Spirochaetota; class DYNZ01; order DYNZ01; family DYNZ01; genus CAZCVM01. The sequence continues at coordinate 13,581 of CAZCVM010000015.1, forward strand.
AGTCACTAAAAATCAGCCATGACCATAATCCAGGTAAAGTATCTAAATGTTCTAAACGATCTCTTTTTTGTCTGTGATCTATCCTGTTATTATGATCCTTTGAGTCATTTTTGTAAATCATACTGCAATGTATTTGGCTATTTTGATATTTTCTTTTGGAAAGAGATTACTGTGCTGCCCAAACGGATATCATCCAGGTTTTCCAATTCTTTTGGACGAACCAGCTTTTTATCATTCAGGTATGTACCATACATAGACACAGTGTCAAATAGAATGTATTGGCCCTGGATATTTTTAATTTTGCAGTGCATTCGGGAAACTTTCGGATCTGGAATAGAAATATGGCTTTCATCACCGGATCCGATGGTGATCTCGGTTAAGTAGCATGGAAATTTTTTGCCGGCTAGCGGTCCATTATTTACAACTAAAGAGGCTCCGGGATTGTGAGAATATTCTGCTTGACTGGTGATTTTTTCCGGGCTTTGCGGTTTTTTTTCTGCTGGATTGTCAGCCGGAGTTTGATCAATTTTGCGATTTGCATAATCATTTGATATATTATTTTTGTAATGTTTGTCCGTTGTTTGTTGGGAATGATCGCGGCTATTTTTGATAGACCCCTGGTACAATTTTTGGTAGGTCTCAGAATCCTTTTGACGGGCATGGGTCTTTGCAATGGATTCTCGATGAACTATTTGTTTGAGTCTGGTTACTTCTTCTTGTGAAAGGGCAGTAGCTCTCACCCGTTTTTTGGATACTGCCCGCAATATTATAATGGTAAAAAACAACAAAATAAAAAACAAAACAGCTAGCAAGAAAGAGTAAAATGTAATGGGATAGCGTATTGCTAAAAACGGAGTCAAATGCTTCCATGGTAAATGAATCTGAAATTGTTTTTCCCAGTAATGGTTCGTTGCTTGCACCATAATTTTTATCATAGGACGCTGACCAATGAATCCTTTGGCTTTTCGCATATCCAAATCTATGAGTATTTGTTTGCTTATCACAGGCGAATCTAGCAGGCTGTCTTTTATTTGATTTGGATCTGTAGCGGATGCAGGCAAAACTGTCTTGGTCTGCTGCGGACTTTGATTTTTGGAAAGAATCTGCTCGATAAAAGCAATGGTGTTTTCAAATGATTTTTGTTTATAAAAAAGTTTGCCTCCAGTGGCCAGGGCTGCGTGGCCGAGACTGGCACTTTTAGTTGTTTCACCGACCAAATAGAAAACTAAAGGTATTTTTTTGTATTGGGCAAATTGAATGATTGTATCCTGGGAAACCTTGCTACCATTTTCTTCTCCATCTGACACGATGACAATGGCTGATGCAGGATGTTCATGATTGAGACCGGCAAAAAGCGCGTCCCAAAGCAAAGTCTTTTTTTCTGATAAATAGGCATCTTTCACTCGCTGCGCTACATTGTTCATTGTATCATTGTAATGCGGTGGTATGAAGATATAATCTCCAAAAGTCCCTATTGCAATGTTTGCCTGTGATCCAAAGCCTCTCATGATACGGAAAACCAATTTTTTTGCTTCTGCAAATTTTTTTTTGCCCATAGAGCCGGATATATCTAGTAATATTAATAAACGTTTTGCTTTGTCAGGCAATATTGTTTCTGGTTGCTTTTTTGTTTTCTTTTCAGGTTTCAATGACGCAACTGCAGTTTTTTTTTGCAATTCCGGCGGAGCAATCGTCTGGATGAGTTCATCGTTTAGATGAATTTTCAATTGGACTGGTAAATTTTGCTCTCTGATCGAAAGATGAATGGGGATTTGTATCAATGGAAAGTCTTCGAATTTTATGTCGCCTACTTGGACTTTTGTATTTTGAGAGGTATTTAGATGATTGCTCGGATTGATTTGGGCAGGAATGGTTATTTGTCCCCAAAAAATGAAATGAAAAATAAATATGGGAAAAAATGTACTTGTGGTAAATAAGCTTTTTCGTTGCATGGAATTGGATTTCTTTTCTATAAATGATTTTTTTTATTTATCTCTCAATCTATTAATCGACAGTTTGGCTTATCTTAGAAAGAATAATTTTTACTTATGGATTTGAATGTTTCACCTGTTTCTTCCAAAAAAGATTCGACTCCAATCAATAATGACACTCAACACAGGGGTATCAATTCTATTGATAGTGACATGTATAGAGACGAGAAATTGTGGTATGCTTGTCGCACCATGCCAAGAGCGGAAAAAACCGCTGCTTTAGGTTTTCAACGCTTAGGAATAAGCCATTATTTGCCTCTGATTACCAGGATACAGCAATGGTCGGACCGCAAAAAAGCGGTAGAGTTTCCTATGTTTGCCGGATATATTTTTGTGCACTCTGATATTATTCCCCGAACCAATCGTATACGGATCATTCAAGCACCTAAGATTATTGGATTTATGCAATTGGAAAATAAGCCCATCATTGTGCCAGCTAAAATTATTAATGATATCCGTATTTTAGCGATGGAATGGCAAGACAATTTTTCTCTGGAAGGCGGCAATATCCAGAATAGACTGAAAGAAGGAGATCCAGTGGTAATTTTGGAAGGTCCTTTGCGCGGCGTGGAGGGCACCTTGTTGGAGATTAAAAATAAGCCCAAAATTGTAGTTTATGTAGAGGCCATTGGCCAGGGAGTTTCTTTTGAAACCAATATGGCTTTTGTGGATAAAAGATCTTAATTTGCAAGAAACAATCATTCAGTCTTTGAGCAAAAAAACAAAAAAATACAATGAATGCCTTTTTTTGTGTAAAACAAAATAAAAACATGATTTGTTTATCATATTGTTTTTTGTTTGACGCTTATGGCAGTGCAAACGGACTATACTTAAAACTTATTTGATGATTTAATTTTTTTTATTTTTTTTTATAGGAACCTTAGGAATAGAATACAAATCAAAATAATGGATATTTATTTATGTTTTCTGGTTCCCATTGATTGAATTTGTTTTGTACAAGGCTTTCTGATTCAGGTAGTTCCAGTTTTTTTTTATCAATGGGACTCACCAGGCGGAGCTGTGCCTAAACAATTAAACATAAACAATTGGACATAAATCGATGGATTTGCTTGGATGATTTACTTCATTGCCATTTAGCGAGATTAAAAATAAGAATATAAATACTATTATTTTGTAATAGAAGAAACAGATTATAAGGAAATTGAATGACAAGAAAAATTCTCGTCACTGGTGGGGCTGGATATATTGGTAGTCATACTGTGAAAGCTTTGGCCGCAAAAGGTTATGACACAGTTGTTTTTGACAATTTGGTGTATGGACATCAAGATTTCTGTCAATGGGGGCCTTTGTTCCAGGGTGATTTGCTGAATCAAAAGGACTTAGATCAGGTCTTTGCCAAATATGGCCCATTTGCCGGTGTTTTGCATTTTGCCGCTTATGCTTTTGTGGGCGAATCAGTGCAAAATCCGGAAAAATATTATCGTAACAATATTTCAGGCAGTCTAAATTTATTTGAGACAGCAAAAAATAATGGGGTTGATAAAGTTATTTTTTCCAGTACATGCGCCACTTATGGTGTACCGGAAAAATTTCCTATTCCTGAAGATCATAAACAAAATCCAATTAATCCCTATGGGTATACAAAACTGGTCATTGAGAAACTATTGCAGGATATGGAGCGGGCCTACAATTTTCATTCCGTATGTTTGCGTTATTTTAATGCGGCCGGTGCCGCTCATGTACAGGAACCAGGCAAAGAAATCGGCGAACACCATGATCCAGAGACTCATTTGATTCCTTTGATTTTAGATGCGGCTTTAGGACGCCGAAAGCATATTGGTATTTTTGGCACAGACTATAATAACACGCCGGATGGAACAGCAGTTCGCGATTATATTCATGTGGATGATCTGGCTGATGCTCATGTATTGTCTTTGGAATATTTGTTGGCAGGCGGAAAAAGTGAAGCATTTAATCTCGGCAATGGACTTGGATTTTCTGTGCGCCAGGTCATTGACCAGGCACAAAAAATTGTCGGAGATGATTTTCCTATCACTATTAAAGAAGAACCTCGGCGGCCAGGCGATCCAGATAAACTCGTTGGCTCAAGCGACAAAGCCAAATCAGTACTGAGCTGGGACCCCAAATACCCGCAAATCGAACAAATATTGCGAGACGCCTGGCAATGGCATCAAATAAGATTCGGATATTAAAATAAAGTGATTGTAAATATAAAAATAATATCAAGATAAGGAAAAACTATGCAATTCATTGACTTAAAAACACAGTATCAAAAGATAAAAAATCAAGTTGATCAAAATATTCACCAAGTATTAGATCATGGTCAATACATCCTTGGCCAAGAGGTCAGGGACTTGGAAGCTCGATTGGCCGAGTTTGTAAGCACCAAGCATTGTGTCTCACTTTCTTCAGGAACGGATGCTTTGCTGGTCGCTATGATGGCTCTGGGGATCGGTCATGGCGATGAAGTGATAACAACGCCTTTTACTTTTATCGCTACTGCGGAGACGATTGCTCTTTTGGGCGCGATTCCCGTGTTTGTGGATATTGATCCGGAAACTTATAATATTGATCCGCAAAAAATAGAGTCCGCGATAACCAAAAAAACCCGAGCTATCATGCCAGTGAGTTTATATGGCCAGTGCGCCGATTATGACGCTATCAATACCTTAGCCAAAAAACATAACTTGCCGGTCATTGAGGACGGCGCGCAATCATTTGGAGCTGTATATAAAAATAAAAAAAGCTGCGGATTGACCACAATTGGGGCCACTAGTTTTTTTCCATCCAAGCCCTTGGGCTGTTATGGCGATGGCGGGGCATGTTTTACCAATGACGACGTTCTCATGGAAACTATGGTTATGATTCGCAATCATGGGCAGAAGGAAAGGTATAAGCATGATATCATTGGATTGAACGGCCGTTTAGATTCCATGCAAGCAGCAATTTTACTGGCAAAAATGGATATTTTTCCTGAAGAAGTCAAGCTCAGGGACCAGATAGGCCAAAGGTATAGTGATCATCTCATGGACACAGTGGTAGTTCCTAAAATTGATATGCAAAATACAAGTGTGTACGCGCAATACACGATTCAGGTTCCAGAACGTGAAAAATTTTTAACCAACATGAAAGACAAAGGAATCCCAACGGCAGTGCATTATCCC
>CAZCVM010000016.1:0-17991 GCA_964501965.1 uncultured Leptospiraceae bacterium
TGTCCGTTATAATAGGCATTTGACTGGCATAAAATCTCCATTAATTTTTTCTGCAGCCTTGTTGCTATATGCCGAAGAGGTTGCAAATATAAAATGGAAGGTTATGAAAAAACAAGAAAAAAAGAAAAAAATCTCTTTACAGTTTTAGGGGTGCAGTCCACAATATTTTTTCATCTTTCCATTTTTTCAAAATATATTAAAACTAATAAAATATTCATAAAAACAGCAATAAAAAACTTGACAGTGTGCCAATATATTTGTACTTTATTTGATGACAAAAGAATACATAGCATATAAAGGGACTACGTTTACAATTGAATGGTATTTTGATGAAAAAGGCGAAAGCCAGTCACTAGAATACTTAATGAATTTATCTCCCTCCATGCAAAGAAAAGTTTTTTATCTATTTAGAAGAATGGGAGATTTTGGAAAAATAAATGATATTACAAAATTTCGCAATGAAGGAGATTCCATTTTTGCATTTAAACCTCAACCAGAAAGATTTTTATCATTTTTCGTTGAGGGACAAAAAATTATAATTACTAATGCTTTTAGAAAAAAAACAGATAAAATACCTGAGGGAGAGAAAGAAAAAGCAATGAAATGCAAAGAAAATTACTTAAACCGATTAAAAAATGAAAAATATTATGAAAAAGAATAAACCAATTAGTACATTTGACAGACTTATGGCTGACCCCAAATGGAATTCAGAATTCGAAAAAGGATATGAGAAATTTTTAATATCTGAATTTATAATTGAAGCTATGGAAGAAAATCATATTTCTGTTCGAAAATTAGCTGATAAAGCTGGAGTTTCTCCAACCATAATTCAAAACATGAGGTCAGGAAGAAGCAACAATATAAGTATCAATACTTTAGCTCCAATACTTTCGGCTTTAAATTATAAAATTGCTTTTGTTAAAAAATAAATCAAAATATTAATTGCTGTGGCAAGAGATGAAAAAACGTCGTCTAACAGAGCGTGTCCAAAATTGCCACATTAATTCTAAGTAAAAATTTATTATTGACAAAGAGCTTTATTCTAAAAATAATAATTTTTAATAAGTGGCAACTTCGGGCCACGCTCCAGCGTTGTCGGACATGTTTGAGCCAAAGAAAAAACCTCTTTATGTTTGGGGGGTAAAGAAATAAACAATTATTGTCCAGGTAATAGACTATAAGCCTCTGTCCGGAATGAGCCTTTTTTTTGATGTTTTTTGCCAGCCAGTAATAAAAATACTGGACAAGAAAAAAAGCATGCATAGGATTTGCTGGAGGGGTCATTCTAATAACAGCGATTTTGAGGGACAATCTCATATAAAAAATGTGGAGATTTGTTTTGAATATTTTTTGACTGCATTTAATGGACGAGAGGTTGATGATCTAGATAAAAATGAAATTGTTTTTTTTACTTGAGCAAGGGAGTGATTTGAGATATATACAGGAATTTTTGGGCCATGCGAGCAGTAAAACGACAGAAATATACACTCATGTCACGGATACCGCATTGAGTAAAATTAAGAGTCCATTTGATAACCTGGAGCTAAAGGATGGATATACGCAATATGGCGCATATCCATCCGTATTGGAACATTATGCGCAATATGGCGGGTATGAATGAGATAGACCTCCGCGCCGCGTTCGCGCCCCTACGGACTTCGGACTTCGGACTTCGTCCTTCGGGGGACATTGCCTTCCGGCTTCGCTTCGTTTGCTATCCCCTCGCAGGCTCGGGGGCGCACTCAGCTAATTCTACAGGCAACGTCGTCTATCCTGTGACGTTAGGCGAAATTTGCTTGAGATTTTTATAAGCAAAAAGGATAATTTTATAAATTTTTTAGGAAAAGGAATTATTATGAAAAAAATACTACTTATTAAAGCACACCCAAAAGATAATAGTTTTTGCAATGCCCTCGCAGATAAATATATTGAAGGGATAAAGGAAAAAGGAAATGAGATAAAAACTTTAAATTTAAAGGATTTAGATTTAGAGAAATTCATTAAGTATGAACATACAGAAAATCCTAAATTGCCCGTAGATTTATTGGAAGTTCAAAAAATGATAACTTGGTCAAATCATCTGGTGTTTGTATATCCAACTTGGTGGGCAACACCTCCAGCATTATTAAAGGTGTTTTTTGAAATGGTTTTTCATTCTGGATTTGCCTTCAAATACCAAAAATCTACAGGTTTTGCTCCAAAGTGGGATAAATTACTTCCAAATAAATCTGCTAGAGTTATTGTAACAATGGATTCACCACCTTGGTATTACAGTCTTTTTGTTGGCGATCCTGGATTTAAAATGATGAAAGATATTATGAATTTCTGTGGAATAAAACCAGTTTACAAAAACTATTTTGGGTCTGTAAAAATGTCTTCTGAAAAAAAGAGAAAAGAATGGTTAGAAAAAATTTATAAAATTGGATTAAATGAATAAAAATCTCAAGCAAACTCAAGGAGACGTTGCACTTTCGTTCGTACCTCGCTCACCCTCGCCTAACAAAGGATATGAGGTTCGAGCCTTGCAGGCTCTCAGCCCAAATTGCTCCCGATGGTCGCAACTTCTCATATCCTTAAACATTATACGCAATGGCTGGGCTTGAGCTGGTTGGTAAAAAGTAGAGCCCGTATCCGGGCGGGCTAAGATTAGGAATTACCAAGACAATTTGTCTTAAAAATACAATTTTTTGGAGAAAAGATTGAAAAGAGTATTGGGAAATAGTGTTTGCTGTGGCAGGAATTCTGTTTTTAGCAGGTTGTTTGACACCGAATGATCCTATAATTGATACGGTCAGCGATATCGCAGCAATTCCGGGCATATCCCTACCGGCTTCAAAGATAAACCCTATAGACCACACAATGACGCCTATGATATCAAGAATAAAAAGGTTTTCATTTGCGGAATACAAAGCTCCCCATAAACTGACGGAAATAAGCCAAAGCAAAATTCCTTGCAGTAAGAATACCTGGAAAAAACTAAACCACCAATATCTTTGCGGGCCAAAGTTCTCGCGAAATTTTTGATACCGGAAATCTTCGCCTTTGCGCCAGTTGCGCCAGGCAATATAGGAACTCAAGCGAAAACCCCATACACTGACAAGAATTAATATGATCAGAATCCTGTCCGTTATAATAGGCATTTGACTGGCATAAAATCTCCATTAATTTTTTCTGCAACTTTGTTGCTATATGCCGAAGAGGTTGCAAATAAAAAATGGAAGGTTATGAAAAAAAAGATATTTTTGGGGACTCATTACAAACCTACCAGGCCAGATTTGCCTAGTTTGTTCACAAATCTATATTGAACGCCCATTTCAAGAATGCTCCTTTTTGTCGCTTCCTTACTGCTGTGCATTACATACCTGATATAAGGCTCTATTATGGAGCCTCGACTGTAAATCGGAAAGCCCATAAAAAGATGCGCGTTTGCAATCGGAATGTCTTGATGATATATAAAACTCAATCCCGCACCAAAACGAAAGCCAGGGTTTTTGTCACGGTCTTTAAAAAATGAAAAAGAACCAGGCTGGAAACCAACTTCAATGTATGGAGCTGGAAAATGGGATTCATTATCGAAGGGTCTGTCCAGGATGAAAAATGTATGTCTGTAGCCTGCTGAGGCCCCAAAGCCCACCCAATTGAGATAAGTCAGTTCATAGCCAGGAGTCATACCGTAGCTATTGGGCAGCTGGTAAGTGCCTCCAAGGGAGGGGCCATGCAGAACCCTGGCATTAAAAAGTGCCTGTGCTGGTAAAATCAATATAATAAGAAACAGTAAATTAACAAAGAAAATCGTTTTGTTAATAGATTTATTCATAGATCAAAGACTCCATCAGTAAGAATAATACAATACAATATGAGCTAGTGCCTATAAAAAACATACACCTGCTTAAATCCATCTGGAAATGAAAGAAAAATTGCAATAAGGGCTTGTGTCTTTTTTAAAGCTAATAAATTTCATCTACCATCAGACACCAAGAATTTGGAGGGTTCTATCTTTCAACTAAAAATCAAACTGTAACGGAATGAGGGACAATCTCATATTATCTGCCGAGATTGAATGCTTCTTCAAGCATACTGATAGTTTTCCTGTATACAAAGTAATAATGTATTCTAATTGTTTCAAGAATAATAAAAAATGCTTAGTTTTTTATTAAATGTGACAACGTCCTTGACATTTAGCGTTAATAGGTCTATTTTTTTTTACTGCTGACGAATTATCTCTCCCTGTTACTGGGCCAAAAAAATTCTTGACAGTATTTTTACATTAGATTTTTTCTAATCAAATATATTGTGAGGAGTAACTATGGTTTTTCAAAAGAAAATTAATTTTGTACCAGGGAAGATTATTTTGATGGTCATGTTGAGTGTTTTTTTTGTTTCTTGTCAAAGCACGAGTCAAACAGGCTCCCATACGGGAAATGTTTCTTTCAATAATGTTGGCAATAGTTCAGGTAGCAATGACTCATCCGACAGTAAATACGCAAAGTTTAATAAAACAAAAGACGGTGTTCAGATACAGCTTAAACGCTGTGAAAGGTTAGGAAAACAAATTGCGTGTCATTTCCTGCTTAAAAATACCAGGGAGGAAACGCGGCATTTTGTTTTTAACCGTCATAGAATTCGTATGATTGACACACAAGGAGATGTGTATAAATACAACAGTGCAGTGATTGGCAAATGGTCTGCGGCGCGTACATCTGTCGCTTTTGTGCGTGGAGATTTGGTTTCGGGTATACCCATCAAAGCCTCAGTGAGCATCTATAAAGTGCCGTCTTCGAGAAAAATAGCCCTGCTTCAACTAGGCGTGGTTAAAGAAGGAACGCACCACGATACTTTCACAGTGAATCTTAAAAATGTCCCTGTGGATTAAAAAAAATTCTTATGCGGGTCCGAGTCCAAGGCTCGCATGAGAAATCGTACAGAATAAACGCACAATCCGGTCTGTAAGATTGTGGCTGTTATATTTGAAATTGCGTATCATGAAACTTCTTATACAAATCATTATTTTTGTTTTTTGCTATATTTAACCAATTATTTAATATTTTAAGGTCATTTTGTTCTGTGATAGATTTTTTTCTGTGTTTACAATCATTTCTATATGTTTTACAACTGACTGTTTGTGCTTTTCTGCTACTTTAGCCAGGTAGACTGGGTGTGGCTATATTGAGCCGGCCGCAGCCGGCCCCGGTAAACCAAACCTATTAACAATTTACTTTATGGCATGGTTTACGTTATTTCTGATTTTCAATCAGCAGTTTGCCGACAGCATAAGCTCCCATTCCTGCTATAGCTGCCGTACCGACACCTAACGTAAGGGCTGCCGCCCCAATACCTGCACCGGCTCCGCCCATCGCGAGACCTGCACCGGTGACAGCTGCCGCTGCTCCGGCAACAGGGGCAAGACCGATAAAAGCGACAGTACCACCAATAACCAACCCGGCTCCGGCACCTAGGGCTGCACCGGCCACTAAAGGTGATACGCTTATAGCAATGGCCGAACCCCCGACAGCAAGACCGACCCCACCAATGGCAACACCAACCCCTCCAACAGCTATGCCTATGCCGCTCACCGGAACTAATAATTCATTTATAGGTGCCAATTTATTTACTTCTCTTACGATACTCTGTTCCATTATTACCCTCTTTTTTTAAAAAAATTATTTACATTTATATAATTTTAATTTTCGTCTGATCGAATGTCAATAATATTTTTTTAAGCTTTTATTCGCTATACACCAGAGAAGATGCGGATACACAACCAAGACTTGTGATATTACTTGTACTCGCGAAGCAGGTGAAAACTGGAATTTTGATCATCAGAGGGGAAACCTGCGGACGCAGGCAGGTCATGAGCTATGTTTGGGGTCTAAATATATTCGTAGCCATTTTGTAATAAAAGTTTAATGGTGAATGTTTCGATTGTATTTTCGCTGATGTAAGTACTCATTTTTTCTTTTTTGCTTTCTGCTCTATCGCTTTTAAACTTTCCAAATAGTTTTTTTCTGCTTCACTTAATGTTTTCTGCTGATATTTTTTGTATTCGCTGGTGGCCTTTTCAACGGCCTTGTCGTGACTTACCATACCGGCTCCCTGCAACAGTTTTTCACCGCTCATAGTCAAAATACGGTCTAAATGTGCAGCCCAATCGTTCATTGTCATAGTTTGTTGTCGCTCAGCCTGTCGTTCGGCAAAGTCTAAATAACCCGAAATAATTTGCCCTAAAGCCCGCAGTTCTTTTTCGTTTAAATAGTTTTTTGCAACTACCACGTCTTTCAGATACGGACGATTGCCTGGAAAGGTCATTAAGCCCATAAATTCTTTTTCGGAATCGGCACGGTTAAAAATTACTTCGGCTGCAGCAGTTCCTTCCAATAACCGCCTCCGTCCAGGTTTTTCAATCGCTCATCGTCCATTGTAAAGCCTTTGCGAATATATTCATTGAGACGTCTGGTTGCCCACTGACGAAACTGTGTGCCACGTAACGATTTCACACGATAGCCAACCGAAATGATCACATCAAGATTGTAATAATTTATTTCGTAATTTTTGCCATCAGCGGCAGTTGTTCGGAAATTCCGAACAACTGAATTTTTGTCCAATTCGCTTTCTTTAAAAATATGCTTGATATGTTCGCTAATGGTTGACTTTGCCTTATCAAACAACATGGCCATTTGGTCTTGGGTAAGCCAAACGGTTTCATTTTCAAAACGAACATCCACTGAAATTTTTTCGTCCTGGGTTTTAAAGATGATAAAATCTGATTGTTCTTCTTTTTTCATTTGTCGCATATTTTTATTTCACTATTCATTAGTTTTGGCCGTATGTCATGGAAATGGTTGGGCATGACAATGTATTCATGCAATTGAATATTTTTAAACCGTTGGGTCAATTTTAACCATTCGGTATTTATCATTTACCCTGCATCATTCAATATCAATTCACCATTGATAATATTACCAAATAAAAATTCCCGGTTTCTAACGCATTTTGTAATAAAATATAATCCTGGCCGTGAATAATCATATCCTGTTAACCGGATAGACCTGCGATGGTATATATTTGGATTGTATTTGTTCAAAAATTTTTCTTTTTTTTGTGGCCAGCCTTGCGATTACCCATACAAAATTTGTCTTTTTTGCAAAACAATATCTATGGCTTCAGCAAATCCATGGCCTGAACGTTTGTTTGTAATAAACACCGGCAAAGCCGTAAAATATTCTTTGAAGTCCAAAACATTGTTCACTCCAATGGACAGAGAGAAATTGGCAAACATGGGTTCATCATTGGGCGAATCTCCCAAAAAAAGATACTGATTTTTGTGTGTGGCAAAATCCTGCCGCCACATTTTTTCGCAAAATAAACGCATGGTAGAAAACTTATCAAAATTTCCAAACCAGCCATTTACGTGAATAGAGGAAACTTTTGCCTCTGCTCCATATTCTTTAAATATTGCAAGTATTTGGTTGATTTCATTTTTCTGTAAAGCGGGCACATCTTCGGCAAAATCAATGGCCAAATCAATTTCGCGGTAAGCCTGGTCAGCAGCAATAGCGCAGCCAGGTACTTCAGCCAAAATTTTTTGGGCAATTTGATCCAATTTTTGCCGATTGTTTTTTCTTTCTTGACTTGATTGCAAATAAAATCTTTGCATTTTATTGTTTTCCATCCAAAAATAAAATGCGCCGTTTTCCCCAATTACCGCGTCTACCGGCCACATTCGGGCAATGTGGTCCACCCAGCCACCAGGTCTGCCGGTAATGGGTACCAAAGCCAGATTGGCTTCTTTCGCTCGCCATAATGCATTGTACGCATCATTTGTAATGATTCCGTCTGTTGAAAATGTATCATCAATGTCAAAAAAAATTGCACTCAGGTCAGAACATTGTTTTTTTGTTATTTCATTGATTGGTTTCATGGTTTATTATTTTTCATGCAATTTTTAATATTATTTTATGTTGATCAAATGTCAATATTCTGTTGTATGCCGCTCACGGATAGACAAGGCAAATAATGATTGCGCTAAAAAATACGGCGGCAAAATCCACAATGCGTCCCATTCTATGGGTTGAATAAATAAATCAATCGCCAATAAAGTGTCTGACACAATAAAAAATAATGCTCCAGCCAGTATTAAAAATTTTTGGGAACTAGTAAAAACACGACGATACAAAGTAGCAGCCGCCCGCCATCCCATGATACATATCAGTATCAAATAAATAACAATATGGGTCATATCGCCTTTTATTTTTTTGTCCAAAATAAGAAACATATATATGCCATAAACCGCAAAAACAAAAAAAGGTATGATATCTTTTTTATAAAACTTTTTGCCGCTCCAAAATGACGCGCTAAAGAGGATTTGAGCAATGGCAAACAATCCCACGCCTATCAAAAAATAGATATTATTCTTGGAGCTAAATTGGAGTATTGCATCAGCAAACAAAGAAACCAAAAGTGCGGCCATTATTAGATTTTTATATTTTACTTTGGCAGAGTATTTTCTCATTTTGGAAGCCAGTATTAATATCAACAAAGTAGTTAATGGTAAAAAAATATATCCCACAATCTCCCATTGAAATAGTACTCTGGACATAACAGCCACTATTCCAGAGGCCAATATTGCTAGCAATAACGGCAAATCTTCTTCTTTTGTTAGTTGCACAAGGCTTCTCCTTTATCTTATCATCATTTGTTTTTCGAGCGCACTGGCAGGGTAGTTTTTGCCTGCCAGTGCATGAAAAAATTATAGTACAGATGCTATTTCGCGTGGCAATTTTTCGCACTCTTGCTTTGTCAGAGAACAAATAGATATGCGTAATCCTTCAGGCTTTGCGATAGGAATGGTGAATATATTGTTTTCTTCCAGTCTGGCAGCAACATCCTGCGGATTGTTTGCATAAACCATAGTAAAATACCCACCCGTTGGTTTAGAAATTTTAATGCCTGCTTTTTGTGAGGCTTGAGCAAATATTTGAAATCTGTTTTGAATGATTTCATTGGCTTGCTGGCGTTCTTTTTCTACAGCAGCGATCAAACTAGGATCCGCGAAAATTCGCGCTAATGCTTGCTGCGGCATGGTGGTATTGTTAGAATTGGAGCCACGTATGCTTCCTTCCATAACATTGTACCATTCTTCCGCGCCTTGTTTGTCACGGGTAAGCAGAATGGCTGCGCCCAATCTCCAACCATAAGCCATAAAAGATTTACTAGCGGATGGAACCAAAAGCAATGTCAATTCTGGATCTATTTCCATTATTTTTGAAACAAATTGTATGGCCTGTGAGTCTTTGCCATTTTTACCAAAATCGATATAAGCCAGATCCAGCAACAAAACTTTCGGGACATGAATTTGTGCCAACTCTTTGGCGATTTCTTCCCATTCTGCGTCTGTGATGGAACTGCCAGTTGGGTTGCTGTACGGGCTATTTATCATCAAAAACAGTCGGCCCTCATCATTAGCAATGCCTTTTGCTGTATCACGAAAAGATGCTATATCAAAATCCAGGTTCTCATCCATTAAATTGAACCCGGTAATATCTCGGCCGTTTTGTTTTGCAATTAAGTTGTAATTGGGCCAAAAAGGATAGTGAGACACAACTGTTTTGCTGGACATATTTTGTATTGCCAAAGTCAATCCGCCGCTGCCGCCATGGGTTGGCACTGACTTTACGATAACATCAGAGGGTAAATCTAGGCCCTGGAGAATGTACTTGGGATAGGTATCATTGAGGCTTGGCAAACCTCCCGGAGGTGTGTATCCGCAAACTACTTGCGGTTCTTTTTCCACCAATTCTTGCACCACTTTTAAGTAAGTAGGAATGAGAAATGCTTTTCCAGTTTCATCCATACCATTACCCAAAGTAGAATTCATAACTTTGTCTTTTCCCACTTCAGAGATACGTTTTTTGGCGCGGGCAGAAACAGCAAATATTCCGCCTTTTTTGTTCATGACAATGCCTTTTCTGTTGTCAACGATTATACTCATAGTAATCACCTTCTATATTCAAATTTATTAAACTTTCCAGAGCTTTACAATTTTCTCTTGCGAAAAATCTGTAGCTGAAATGATTCATTCATCAATCAAAATGGAACCCAGGGATCGACCGCTCAATTGTTGACGCATTTCTAGCTCCTTGAGTTTTTTTTTGTTAATTTTACCTGTTTTTAGCAACAGTTGAGCCAAACTTTCTGACCGGTGCGGATTGAACAATCGATTTAAACTATATTCTCCCATTATTTTTTCGGATACATATCCTTCGTCTACTAAGATTTCTCCCAGAAGTTTGCTGCTTTTTTGTTGTAAACCCAGTGCATAATACAAAATTTCTGAATTTATTAGTTTTTTTCGTACTAGGTAATCTCCCATGTGCTCATTGGGCAGTTCATCTTGTCCCAATGAACCATTTGTGTGAAGATGGGAAGTGTCCAAAGGATTTGGCTTTTTCATTTTAATACCTTTTCATGCCTTGCATGGCAACCAAAATACAGATTATTGCATTGATATTTTTATGGATAACCTAAATCAAATAAAACAAACGTCAAGCATATAAATTCAAATCAGGCAACTAGATAACATCAACTCGCATTTAGCAGACACTGTTTGAGGACAGGCATGATATAAAGCTTAATGAAAAAAATAATGTATAAACTTAGCGAAAAGATTGGTTTAATTTTTGCCTTTTAATCTATCCAATTATTCTTCAGGCCAGGAAAAACAGAATATATTTCCTGTTGGGCTATTGGGTTCTACCCAGGCTTTTCCTTTATGAGCACGGGCAATTTGAGATACAATTGCTAATCCCAAGCCATGGCCAATACGACTTTTTTCAGTGCTTTGCATCGTGCGTGTAAAAATATCTTCGCGCAAATATTTGGGGATAGTTTCGCCAAAATCAATTATCCGAACCGTGTTTTGAGTATCTTGATCCTGTGCGTTGGCTTCCACAATGATTTTTTTTCCTTTTTTTGAGTGCTCAATCGCATTGTTTAAATAATTGTGCAATACTTCATAAAGTAATGGATTGGCTTTGACCCAAAGGTCATTGGAAACTTTATTATCAATTTGGATTTGGAATTTTTGAATTTGATAATTGTAAGCGGCAATTGTTTCACTGATCACTGTTTTAAGATTTATTTTCTCCCTGGTCAATGTTTCATATAAAGCCAGTTGCGAAATAGATGAAGCTTTGGCCAATGTTTTTACCATTGCAGAGCTGCTTTTTTTTAGTAAAGCGATTTTTTCATCTTGAGGATATTGTTCATTGAGTATATCACTGATCATTTGAATGTTTCCAGTTTGATTGCGCATGTCATGACTGATAATGTCCAACAGCAGCCCTTTTAAAGCGTCTGCCTGGGTTAATTGTTGGGTAAGTTGCATCAATTCATTTTCGGTCTTTTTTCGTTTGGTAATATCTTGCACAAGGGTTAGAAGAATATTCAAATCCTGGACTCTTACAAGTGAAACAGTCAATTCTGTGTCTATGATTCTACCACTTTTGTGTTTGAAAGAAGTATAAAAATTGCGCACATAATTGACATATTCATTGTTCATTAATCTGTCCAGCAAACGTTCCCGATCATTTTTGTTGTGATAAAATATTTCTGTAGTCTTTTGCAATACTTCGCTATGGCTATAACCGGTCATATTTAAAAAAGCATCATTCACATCAATTATATTGCCGTTTAACTCACTCAATACTGCTCCCATGGGCGTATTGCGAAACAATATTTCATACCGGGCTTCGTATTCGGAGAGGCGATGCTCCATATCCCGTTGTTTGGTAATATCTTCTGCAGTACCATAGATACGAGTGACCCTTTTGTGTTTTTCGCTCCATTGTGGGTAGGACTTCATGCGCAATAGGCGTTTTTTTTGTCTTTTATTAATAATATGGAATTCTAAGAACCCCCGTTCATTGCCCATAAGTTTACGAATATGTTTTTTGGCTTTGTATTTGTCGTTTTCGCTTATGATAGCAAATAAATCTGTTAGAGAAAAACAGTTTTCTGGTTCAACGCCGGTGATTTGTTTGAATGCGCCTCCCAGCCAATCAACCAGCACATTTTCTTTGTCATCAATCGAAAATGAGAAATAAAATTCAGAAACCAAAGAACTAATCAAATTGATATTGTCCTGGCTTTTTTGCAAAGCGTTTTCCAGGGCCAATTTTTGTTTGTTTAAGTACAAAGATTCGGCACTTTTTTCAATGGCCTGGAACAACTTTGTCGTATCCATGGGTTTGAGAATATAACTTGAAATGCCTATATCTATAGCTTTGGTCAAAAAATCCAGATCACTGAACGCAGTTATAACAATGATCCTGGCCAAAGGGTCTATTTTTAAAATATTTTCTGCCAATTGGAGTCCATCCATTTCCGGCATTTTGATGTCTGTCAGAATAATATCCGGTTTGTTGTCCTGGTACAACTTTAATGCTTGAACGCCGTTTTCAGCTACATAAATGGTAGGTATGCGTCTTTGTAAAGAGCTCAAGATACGTTTTCGTATTCCAGCTTCATCTTCTGCATAAAGAATAGATATATCCTCGAGCATGGTTATTCTCCTTAAATTTTTTTATTTTCTAAATTTTTTTAAATTTTCTATATTTCAATGCGAAAAATGGTATTATTTTTATTTGTTTCTACTGTCAAACTGCCGGACATACTTTGTTCGACAATCATTTTACTCATATAAAGCCCAATGCCTGTACCTTTTTCTTTGGTAGTGAAATATGGGTCAAATATTTTATCAATTATGGCGGGATCTATGCCTCCGGCATTATCAGAGATAGAAAGCAAAGAATGGTCATGGTATTTGGACAATGCTATTTCCAATCGGGGTGCCAATGTTTTGCGTTCCAAAAAAGCGTCCAATGCATTATTAATGATATTTAAAAATACCTGGGAATATTCGCCAGGATAGCCGATGATTTCCACATCATCAGCCATGTTCCAGATTATTTCTACATGCTGGGATGTTAATCGATTGTCGACAAAACTAACTATTTTGCTCAAGGAATCTTGGTAAATAAAAAAAGAAATTTTTCTTTTGGAAGGATTGTAAAAATCACGAAAATCATCGATGGTCTGTGACAGGTGAGAAACAATGCTTTTTACTTCATGGGAAGCTTCTTGGATTTTTTCTGCGGTCAGATCATTGTAAACAAAGGAATCTTGTATATCCTGGAAGATCAAACTCAAAATAGTAATGGGTTGACGCCATTGGTGAGCGATATTGCCCATCATTTCGCCCATGCCAGCCAATCTTGATTGAGCTATGAGAATATGATCTTTTTTTCGATTTTCTTCCAATTGTTTTTGTACTTTGGATTCCAGGTTTTTATTTAGATCACGCAATTTGTTTAATATACTCTCTCTTTCCAAAGCAGAACCCAAAATGCCAGAAGCAGATTTCAATATTTCGCTTTCAAATGCGGACCATTTTTTGGATCCGTGGCGCACAAAGAAACCAATGATTCCCCACCAGCTGGAAGATGTATTGATCGGCAAAATCATAAAAGATCGTACCCCAAGTTTTGTAAAGAAATTTTTTTCTTCGCTTTTTGTGTCTTCGCTTTTTGTGTCTTCGATGGAAGTGAAAATAGATTCCCCGCCAAAAAGTGTACTCATCCAGTCTTGCATATTCATGTTCATGTAATCAAATTTTAGAATGTGTTCCTTTTCCACCTGTATGTCCATATAAGGAGATATCCAGTGATAAACGCGTTCTGCTTTTAAGTTTTCAGGTTCATCTTTAATATTTTTGAAAATGGAAACACAGTCTACCTCTGTGGCATTACCAAGTATTTCCAATGTGATAGGTATTGCTTTATCTAAATCGTCAATTTTTAGCAATATCTGAGCGGCTTGAGAAACAGCCAATAGAAGTTGATCCCTTTTGGATAGTTCGATTTGTGCTATTTTTCGATCGGTTATGTCGTGAATAATCGCATAAAACATCACTTTATTTTCATACTCCAAGGGACCGGAATATATTTCTACTTCGCGGGAAGCATTGGTTTTTGTTTTCTGAGTGATCTGTAAATAAAACCGGTCTTTGGTGAATTGGTCTTTGATGCGTTTTATCTCTCCGAGAGAAGGAGTGTCCAATAATTCAAAAAAAGACATTTGTATCAATTGATCATGTGAATATCCGTAGAAAACGCATGCTGCCCGATTTGCGTCAATGATTTTGTAGCTTTGCTTGTCGATGATGAGTTTCACGGCTTGATTTGTTTCAAATATTTGACGATAACGTCTTTCGCTTTCCTGAAGAGAAAGTTCCGCGTTTTTTATTTCTGTTACATCATACGCGATTTCGAGGCGGACGATTTTTCCAGGAGGCCATTCAATCGCACGATCAGAAATAGCATACCACACGCCCATATTTTTATTGAAATGTTCCCAATTGATCACACCAGTGGGAATGCCGGTATCGGATACAAGTTTGTCATTGTTGCAAAATTCGCAAGGACCTGTTTGATCAGAATGCAATGCTTGCCAGCATTTTAAGCCTTCGACCGGGCCAAACCGGTCTTTGAGATATTTGTTTGCAAAAAGAATATCAAATGTTTCTAAATCCGCCACATAGACCGCTGCATTTAGGTTTTCCAATATGGATGTCAAGGTCATAAAGGATTTGTTTTGTTCCTGCAAAGCATTCCATTCTTTCGTTATATCCTGAACAAAATGGATTAATCCGCCAATACTGCCGTGATTATCATACCATGGTTGTATTTGCCAGCTAATGCGCAATGTCTTGCCGTCTTCACGGTAATAGAACTCTCCTTCGCTATTTCCGGAATACCCCTGCAAGCATTTTTGATAGATAATTTTCCATCGATCTGTGGTTTCAGGAAATATTTCAAAATGATTGCGGCCAATGATTTGTTCTTTGAGAAAAATAGTTGCCCACTTGGAATTGACCATTAAAAAATCCATATTCTTGTCATAGGTAGCAATTGCTATTGGACTATGATCAATAATGGTTCTCAATTTTTCTTCGTTGTCCAGCATTTTGAGACGCAAAGCATGGTGTTCGGAAATATCCTGGATGTATCCCAGGAAATGGGTGATTTGTTTTTGATCGTTGCGAATGATAATTGTGTGGTCTTCCACCCAAAGCCAATGGCCCTGTTTGTGCTGAATGCGATAGGGACGATGATCAAATGAATCTGTAAATTCCTGCTCAGAATGTTTTTTTACTTCTTTTTCGACTCGTTGGATATCATGCTTATGGATTAAATCTAAAAATGGGAGTTTTTTTTTGTAAAAATCTTGAGTACTATATCCCAAAATCAATTCCACATTAGGAGAGACGTATTCCACCGGCCAGCCTGTTTGATTGGTCCATTGAAACAATATTATGGGGCTTTGCAAAAATAATTTTTCGATCAACGGACTAGTGATTTCTTGAAATCCTTGCGGAGAAAGAGCCTGAGAATCTGCCATTTTTTGTTCCATATATTTTTGATATATTTTTGTATTTTCTGTGTTTATTGATTGAGTGTATTGTTATTCTAATCCATAATTTTTGCCGCCAATTCAGCAAGAGCTGATCTTTCTCCTTTTGTCAAGGTAATATGGCTCGCAATTTCCTGGCCCTGGAATTTAATCATTGTATATGTCAAGCCATTGGAATAACGGCTGAGATAAGGATGATCAATTTGATCAGGGTCTCCGGTAAAAACAATTTTTGTTCCTTCCCCGGCTCGGGTAATAATGGTTTTTACTTCATGAGGGGACAAGTTTTGTGCCTCATCCACTATGAGAAATTGCTGCGGGATAGATCTGCCACGAATATATGTCAAAGGTTCTACTTGCAGTAGTTCCATTTGCATCAAATCTTTGATAGCTTCTTTGGGACTAAATTTATTTTTACTGTCTTTTTGATTGTCTTTTATATTTTCTTTGGTATGCTTGTTTGTGCTGTCCATGTTGGAGCTTTGCGTAAAAAGCAATTCCAGATTGTCAAATATCGGCTGCATCCAGGGCCTTAATTTATCTTGCATTTCTCCTGGCAAATAACCCAATTCTTTTCCCATCGGTATAATAGGCCTGGCTACCAGCAATTTTTTGTAGAGCAGGGATTCGGTCACCTGATGCAAACCACAGGCAATCGCAATCAATGTTTTGCCTGTACCGGCTGTTCCGGATAGTGTGATCAATTTTATATTGGGGTTGAACAATGCGTCAAAGGCAAATTTTTGTTCTCTGTTTCGAGGCTGAATGCCCCAGGCATTTTCCGGTGATTGCAAAAGCTGGATTTGTTTGTTGGCTTCGTTCCATTTCCCCAGAGCTGTCGCGGCATTTCCTTTTAATTGTAAATATTCATTGTTTGTCAAATGGGAGATATTTTCGGTTTTGGTGATTTTTTTGTCTTGGTACAATTGAGAGATGTTTTCATCGGTTTCCTTGATTTCTTGGAAACCAAAAAAATCATTCTCATTTTTCTGGATCGCGATGTGGTTGTAATCTTTCGTTAAAACATCCAGTGCCCCTGCTTTGATACGTAAGTTTGCGTCTTTTGTAATCAGGGTTACCGAACGTTTGTACCCTTTTTTTTGGATTTTTTCTTGAAAATGCAAAGCGCAACGCAACAAATAGTTGTCTTTGACTTTCTGATCCAAACCTGCTGGCAGTTTGGGCGATGTTTTGTCCAGTATGTGAACTTGTATTCTGCCACCATTTTCCATATCTATGCCATCTGTCAATTTCCCCTTTTGGGCCAATTTATCTAAAAATCGAATCACAGTTCGGGCAGATTTGCCGATATCATCCAGGCCACGCTTAAAAGAATCCAATTCTTCGATAACTACCAGGGGTACGATTAGCAATGCTTGGGGAAAGTTGTGAATGGAATTGGGATCATGCAAGAATACATTTGTATCAAGTATAACGATATTCAATTTGGACATATTTTTTACCTCTTTTTGATAAATACATTACAAACACTGCGAAAAATCCATCATAAAGCAATAAAAAAACAATGCAGGAATCATATTTTTTATTTTTTTAATAATTGAAAATAAATGATAGGCCAAATTTTTTGAACCATAAAAAAAATAATGCGAGGGGATAATGAAAATTACAAAATGGAAAGCAGTGTTTACCATAATAATAGCAGGGATTGTTTCCTTTTTGCTTTATCTATGGTTGCCCAAAATTAGTTTGATTGGTAAAACCACAGAGCACAAAGTGTATGTGGCCTTTGGATTTCATGGCAATTTGTATCATTCTTTTCGAATTGATACGCCGGATGAAGCTGGTTTCGGCAAAGATATCCGCATCATTCGTAAAGTCATAGAAGTTTTGGATAAATACAACAAACAAGGTGTGCCGGTAAAGGCTGTCTGGGATATTGAAAATCTTTTTTCTCTGGAAGAAACTTTGCCCAAATATGCGCCGGATATTATGAAAAATTTGAAACGTCGGATCAAAAAAGGTGGCGATGAAGCCATTATTATGTCATACAACAATGGCCTTGTTTCCGGTATGACTCCGATAGAATTTCAAGATTCCGTAAAACGTGCGATTTCCAATGACAGGAATAGCGGTGTCAAAGATTTATTTGAAAATTATAGTCCTATTGTTCGTCCCCAGGAGATGATGACAACTCCAGGAAACTTTGCGGCGTACCAAAAATTGGGGTTAGAGGCGATTGTATTGTACAATAGTGCAATCACTTTTGATACATTCCGTGTCTTTGTGCCGGAATTGTCCCTGGCAGACGCGCACAATCCAATATGGTATGATAATAAAGAGACAAAAGAAAAAATGGTTGTGATTCCGGCGTACAATATTGGAGATTTGATAGAAAATGTAAGTTTGAAAAAATGGGCCAGAGACTTGCATCGGGCTCAGTTGCGCGGCGAACTCAAACGCGATGCATTAATATTTATTAATTTTGATGCAGATGATGAATACTGGTATGGTTACAAATTGCCAGATCATTTGAAATCCCTGCCCAATACCGGCGGGTTGGAT
>CAZCVM010000017.1:0-10860 GCA_964501965.1 uncultured Leptospiraceae bacterium
CACCCCGATAATCTCCTGCAGCGGAGTATCTGGCAAGACTTTGTACTTTTCATAGGTTTCTAAAATATCATCGATACTTTTCTTGCCTGCTTTGGTAGCTTCATCTGCTTTTTCCGCCAGTACTACACCTTTAATTTTGCGGGATCGGTCTACGACAAAGATACTGGAAATACCCCGTTCGCGCATGGCATGCAAAGCTGTCCTGGGCCCGTCTTTGGGATACGTGATAGTGATAGGTTTGACCATCACATCTTTGGCAGTGAGAACCTTGGTCCGGTCCACATTTTCCACAAACCGTTTTACGTATTCCGTAGCTGGCCGCATCAAAATATCTTCCGGTGTGCCGATTTGCACAATGCGCGCATCCTTCATTAGAATAATGCGGTCCCCGATTTTCAATGCTTCATCCAAATCATGGGTTATAAAGATGATGGTCTTTTTGACTCTATCTTCCAAAGCCAAAAGCTCATCTTGCATATCAGAACGTATCAATGGATCCAACGCGCTAAATGCCTCATCCATGAGCAAAATATCCGGATCCACAGCCAATGCTCGGGCAATGCCCACGCGCTGCTGCATACCGCCGCTAAGCTCACTAGGCAAAGATGCTTCCCAGCCTTTTAACCCGACAAGGTCAAGGGCTTCACTAGCTTTTTGCCAACGCTCTTCTTCATCCATGCCTTGCAATTCCAAACCAAACGCTGCATTTTCCAATACACTCCGGTGAGGCAGCAAAGCAAAACGTTGAAACACCATACCAAATTTTTTCTGTCGCAAATCGCGCAATGCATCCGGTTTCAGAGCAGTAACATCTATGTCATCAATGGTTACCTTTCCGGCAGTGGGCTCATACAACCGATTGATACAGCGCAATAATGTCGACTTTCCGCTGCCGGAAAGTCCCATAATAACCAGTGTTTCGCCATCATAAACGTCAAAAGAAGAATCCCAAACACCCACTGCTGATCCAGTGAGTTCCAAAATTTCATTTTTAGCGACACCTTTATCAAAAAGCTCTTTGGCTTTTTTGTGATTGTCCCCAAAAATTTTTTCCACATTTTCAACTTTTATTTTAACTTTTTGTTCTTCTGTTTCTATCATAATCTTACTAACTTTTTTTATTCACTTATATGGTTACAAGGAAACCTCCGAGTAAGTGACTTTTGTCACAAATAGAGGTTTCCTTATATGATTTGATTTTCGCTAACACAATCAAGTGTTAGAAATAATAGGCTAAGTTGATATTGAAGTTGCCATGCCATTTATTGTCTGGTCCAGAAGCAAGGCCATTGGTCCAGTTGCTATAACTTCCATCGGAAGCGGCTGCGTCAATCCATGGCTGGTTTTTGCCCCAGGTATAGTCAAAGTATGTCCACACACCACCGGCAGCAAGGACAAAACCCAGTGTGTTTTGCACTGTGTCTTTCCAGCCTTCTTCTGTCTTCATAGTGTATGTGTAGTCATTGTAAAATGTCAAACTTTGAATTGGTCCCAAAAATGGCGTTTTAAGCGTATAGGATATACCGCCAGTAAACATCTGCGCTTCAGATGCCACAAAATAGTTGGCACTGTACGCAGACATATTGATTTTTTTGGCAACTTCGCCGTCATCTTTTTTGGCGTCATATTTATAATAAGTGTATTGCAGCTTAACATTCACCGGGCCATAATTGCCATTGACATGAAAAGCACCGGCCATAGCAGAACCCCATGGGTCTTTATCCGCTGCATCCAACACGCTATTGTATAGTTGACCATATTGTCCGGAAACACCTATTTCAGTGCCAGCTACAGTGTACGTTAAGCGAATATTGCCCTGATTGATTTCTTCCAAAGAATAATCAGTATTAGGGGTAATATCATAGGAATAGCGGTTTTCTATTTTTCCTACACTTGGCTCTGCCTGCATGAAATATGCCAGTGACAGTCCCAGGTTTCCAAACTTAGCTGTATATTTCAGACCACTATCATAGTCGTCTTCCAAGCCGACATAGTATGGAGTGACAAAGTACCAGTTGTGCGACGCGTATGTCAAGTTGCCAAATGGTACTTGAGTGACACCTAATTCCAATTGGCTTGTGTCAGTTGGTTTGTAACCGATCCATCCATGATGCAGCAATTGGTAACCGCTATCATTGGCATCTCCATAAAAACGGTATTGCACATCAACGAGCATTTCATTCATCACGCCTTTGGCACCGATGCGGAATGTATCAAACTTAAAATTTGTATTCGCAGGATATTTGGATCCTTCATAATCCTCAAAGCGGATATTGTAACGGATAGCTCCGTTAAATGTTACGCCGTCCTCTTGTTTCTTTTCTTCTGCCAGCAAAGGAGCCGCGCAGACAAAAAATGTCAGCATAATCATGCTAGTTAATTTTCTTACCTTATTCAAACTCATTCATTCTTTTCCTTTCCAAATTTATCTAATTAATAATGGCAAAGATATACGATAACCGGACGCATTGCAATACACCAAAAGGTTGATATTTACAAAAAAATAGGTGTAGTTTTGCTATTCTACTCAATAAAGGGCAAGATAAAAGCAAGAAATCACAATTACTAAGTTTTATTTTGATAAAATTAGGTTTCTACCAGGCCTACTTTGACCGCATACATGACAAGATCTGCAATATTATTAATGCTAAGTTTGCGCATAATATTAATACGATGGGTTTTTACTGTGGCCGCTGATATACGCAGTATCTTGGCTATATCCTTATTGCTTTTTCCTTCTGACAGAAGTTTCAATACTTCGCGCTCTCTCGGCGTAATTTTCGCGAACAAATCATTCTTGTCATCATTAATCAGCATATTTTCGTGTATAGAAAAATTCTGGACAATTTTATTTGTTATTTGCGGACTCAAATACACACGCCCCTTGCCAATCTCTTCCAAAGCCCGCAACAAATCCTCAGAAGAATTGTCTTTGAGCACATAAGCGTGAATACCCTGTTTGAGCAATTGATGAATATACGCCTGATTATCATGCCTAGTCAAAATAACAATACGCATATTTTCATAGTATTTTTTTATGTACAAAGCAATTTCAATGCCGGAAATTGTGGGCAGGGAAATATCAAGAATCACTATATCAGGCCTACGCAAATCAATTTCTTCCAGAGCAACCTTGCCGTCTGCTGCCTCACCAAGTATCTCATATTTTTTGCGCGAGCTCAAAATATGCTTCAGGCCCTCACGAAATATGGCATGATCATCCACGAGAAATACTTTTATTTTTTTTGCTTTTTTCATCATTATTACTGCCCATTTTTAGGATCAGGTTGTCCGTCCAATGGTATCCGAATCGTCCATTGCGTTCCCTTTTCACTGGATGTTAGACGAAAATGGCCATGCACATTGCGTACTCGTGTTTTGATATTTTGCAAACCATAACTATGCGGATCCACTGTATTTTTTACCACAAACCCTATGCCATTGTCTTTGATAGAAAATAGCACTTCCTCGGATGTTTGCTCATTGTGCGTATTTTTTGTTAATAACAAAATAATATGGACTTTGTCCGCTTTGGAATGCTTTTTGATATTGGACAAAATTTCTTGAGTGATCCGAAATAAATTGAGCTCGATTGCCTGGGGTAAACGTTTGCCAAGATGAATATCTGTCACACAGGCAACACTGTTCTCGCGCAAAAATTTATCGCTATACCATTCTATAGTGTCTGGCAAACCCAAATGCTCCAATATCGCCGGATAAATAAAAGAATATATTTCCCGCAGCTCTTCGCTGGCTTTCTGCAGCAGCTCAATAGCCAAAACTAGCTGTTTTTCTCTTTTAAGAGGTTTCTTTTTGTAATCTTTCAAGTGCAGCAATGTAGTGGATAACAATTGGCCGATAGAGTCATGCAATGCAGCGGCAATTTCTTGATTTTCCCGTTCATGCTGCAAAATGAGCGCGGCCACAGAATCTTTTTTGGTGGATAATGGCATTTTTGAACCTTAAAAACAGACTTATTCAACTATTTCCAACCTGTTTTTTCATGTCAAGCAGCTTCAAAAAATCGAACAATAAATTATTGACACTTATGGGTGATGCAAAAAGTATGATTGTAGTTCTCGTGAATATTCTATTTGCGTAAAAATATCGTAATAAAACAGAAATGAAGGAGGTTTTATGAAACCCGTTTCTATCGTTGGCGCATACCAAACACAGTTCGGTATGCTCTTGAAAAAAAGTATCCGTGATTTGATCTTTGAAGCAGCCAGCAAAGCTTTGGCAGATGCCGGCTTGGACAAAAAAGATGTTGATGTCGTGTATGTTTCCAATTATGCGTCCACAGACTTCAATGATCTCAATTTAATCGGCCCGTATGTGACCAGTGTTCTAGGCATACCCCATATCCCGGCCATTCACATAGAGGATGCGTGTTCTTCTGGCGCGATCGCTATCCAGCAGGCAAGCATGATGGTTGGTTCTGGTTTTTATCGCAACGCATTGGTTGTGGGCATTGAAAAAATGAACACAAAGGCCCCGGATGAAACTATGTCCATTATTGCCAAGGGCGGTGACCCAGAATTTGGAGGCTCATTGAATATTTCTGCGCCTTCTATATATGCGTTGTATGCCACGCGGCACATGGACAAATATGGTACTACCAAAGAGCATTTGGCTCATGTAGCAGCAAAAAATTATTTGAATGGTGCCAAAAACCCCAAAGCACATAAACAAAAAGTGATCGATGTCAAGCGCGTAATGAAAGCACCTATGATTACCTCGCCATTGGGACTGCATGATGTTTCGCTGGTGACAGACGGAGCTGCCGCAGTTGTGATCACTACGAAAGAAGATGCCAAAAATTTTACTCAAAAACCAATCAACCTTATCGGCTTTGGCATGGGTGCTGAGGACAATAATATTACCAAAAAAGAATCCTATGTTTCTTTGATGAGTACAGTCCGCGCCGCAGAAAAAGCATACCAAATGGCTGGCATTAGTGCCAAGGACGTGAACATGGCTGAGGTACATGATTGTTTTACTATCACAGAAATTTTGGATATTGAAGATTTGGGCTTCATCCCCAAAGGAGAAGGCGGGCCAGCAGTAGCGGATGGAGTAACAAACATTGAAGGTTCTATTCCTGTAAACATGAGCGGCGGCCTGAAATCGAAAGGACATCCCATTGGTGCGACTGGTGTTGCCCAGGCATGCGAGATAACCGAACAAATGCGCGGACAAGCTGGAGAAAGACAAGTGAAGAATCCACACATTGGATTGACCCACACATTGGGCGGCAGCCCGGGCATCGCAGCTGTGAATATTTTTGAGAAAGATTTCTAATAAGGAGGAAAAAATGTCAGAAACCAATGTACTAATAGGATACAAATGCCAGGATTGTCAGGGCGGCCCATTCACAAAGCCTCTCATGTCTTGCGAAAAATGCGGCAGCACCAATCTAACTGAAGTCAATCTTTCCGGAAAAGGAAATATCCATACCTACACAATTGTCCAGGCCGGTTATGGCGATTTGAAAGATAAAGCACCATATTGTCTGGCCGTGGTGGAGCTTGATGAAGGCCCCAAAGTCATTACGATTGTGGAGGATATTGATGTTACTCAGGTAAAAATCGGAGATTTAGTTCAGGTCAAATATATGAATAAGGAAGATTTACCGATTTTCACAGTCAGATAAGTAGAATATTTGTGGTGCGGTTGTGTTGCGGGTCTGAGGATGGTATGGCGATGGTCTCAGGCCCGCATCGCACCAGGTTTGTCCCTTGCACCAAGTTTTAAATAACTATTTCCTGGCAAAACATAGTTATTTAAAATAAGAAATTTTATTTTAAATAACTATATTTAAATAACTATGTTTAAATAACTATGTTTAAATAACTATGTTTAAATAACTATATTTTTTGCGATTTGACCCAATTTTTAGCAAGGATATTTTGCGCAAAAAAATATTCCTAAACCATTTTCATTAAACAATTATAAAAGAAAGATACTTTCCATATCGCAATGGCCGGAAGCTAATTTGCACAATTTCAAAAATATTGATAAAAAATAGGCGACAACAACAAAACTCTGTCAAAAAATTATTCTATTTCCAGAAACTTAGGATATTTATTGAGATTCTGGGCGTATTTGTCCCGAATGACAACAATATCTTCAATTCTGACTCCGCCTATGCCCGGATAGTATAGCCCAGGCTCTACAGTGACAACATGATTCTTTTTGAATACTGGTCCCTGCACGGAAAAACGGGGTGCCTCATGGATATCCAGGCCCACGCCATGTCCCGTTCCATGGATAAAGCCGGCAAAATGCCCATTGATTTTCTTTTTAGCAAATCCTTTGTCCGCGAAAAAATCCACAATTTGTTGATGAAGCTGGCTACTGTCCGCGCTATGACACATCTGATCAATCGTTTTTTGCTGGACAGCCGCGACAGCTTGCCACATTTTTTTTATTTCAGGACTGGCTTTGCCCTTAACCACAGTGCGGGTCATATCTCCCCAATACCTGCTTTTTTTGTGCCTAGGGAAAATATCCAAAATAATCGGCTGATGCGCCATTAGCGGGCCACTACCCAAATTGTGAGGCTGCGCTGTTTGCTCGCCGCAAGCAGCAATAGTACTTTCCACGGAACAATTTTGTCGCAGCATAAACGATTCAAACTCATAGTGCATTTTCTCACTAGTCAATATTTCATTTTCATAAAAAAGAATATTGTCACAAATACTGCTTTGCTTTAGTATTTTGATCAAATAGTCCATTCCCATTTCATTCAATTTTTGGGTATTGGAAATCGCGTCAATTTCTTCTTCAGTTTTAATTTCCCTTTGCAAAAAAAATGGCTTGGAAATAGAAACCACATGGATCCGGTATTTACGCAAACTATCAGCAATATACACCGGAAAATTGCGTGGCACAACAACAGTGGCGATATCAAAATCACGCAACACTTCAAAAATTATCCGGCTAACAGAAGGCTGGTATTTGCTGGACTTGCCTTTGGCTTTGGTCCGCTCCTTGTATTCATCCCAGGACAAAACCTGATGCACACGGGCCTGGCTTTTGCCGCGCGTATATTCCAGCTCATTGAGCACTAAATAGTTGGGCGCATCAGCTCTGTCCCCTATTTCCATATACAATACCGGATCCGGCACTAAGAATGAACAGGCATAGTACAAATCACTATTGCTTTCACTCGAATCATAAATAATCCGGGCTACCTTTCCCATATTCTAGAATTCCTTCCTATACTAAAAAAACATATTGAATTATTTTACCATGATTTTTTCAACACTTTCGCAAAAACCCAAAATCCTAACAAACCGGCAGCGGATTTTGCGATAAAAGCAGCGCCAAATATTCCCGTCAAACCAAAAAAATAGCTTCCAGTGTATGCCAGCGGCACATACAAAAAAAAGGCATGAATCAAATTGAGAATAGCGGAATGCAAAGGTTTATGAAAAACATTCAATGAAGTAGTGGACAAAAAAAGCAAACCAACTAACCCATAAGACAAAGGCACAATAGTCAAATACAAAACTGCGATCTGAACCACATCCTGATCATTATTGAACAAACGCACTATATCCTCATTGAAAAACAACAACAATAAATACAGCAAAACTCCATAAATCAAAACAAAACGCTGACTCAACCGAATCGCGGTTCGCACTCTATCAATTTTTTGAGCACCTATATTTTGCCCCACAAAAGGCCCGACTACAGCGGACAAAGCCATAAATATGGCCAATGCCAAAGCTTCCACTCGGGTGGCTACGCCAAACGCGGCTACAGCTGCTGTACTGTAGGTCGCAATGAGACGGGTAATGATAGCAGCAGAGACGGGATTGATGATATTTGTTAATGCAGTGGGCGCGCCAACATACAAAACCAATTTCCAGGATTTCCATATTTTATGAAATGAAACAAAATGAAAGCTCAATAATTTATAGCGGACAAATAGCACATAAAACAAAGCTGCTGTAGCCAATGCCCGGGCAACAACAGTTGCCAATGCCGCGCCCGCCAACTCCATTCTCGGAAAAGGGCCAATGCCAAAAATCAGCAATGGATCCAGCACTAAATTCAAAAACACTGCCAAAGTCATAATTATTGCTGGTGATTTCATATCGCCTGTGGCACGGATAATACTATTGCCGGACATAGCAATAATATGAAAAAAAATCCCCCAATACCATATCTCCATATAATCACGAATAAGCGGCATTTCTTGATCAGACGCGCCCAACAAAGAAAAAACAAAATCAATACTAAAATAGCCGATCAAGCCAACCAACACGGAAATCAATGTGTTTAGTAAAAGCGCGTCCATTGTCAGTCTTTGCACCCTGGCAACATCTCCGGTACCGATGACTCTGGAAATTGCTGCGGACGCCCCTGAACCCAGGCCTAGAGTTATGCTGCCGATGAGCATAATGATGGGAAACGTAAAACTCATAGCAGCCAGGGGCACTGTACCCAATCTGCCTACAAAAATTGTGTCTACAATGCTAAATGAAATCACTGCAAACATACCAAAGCTCATCTGGGCTGTAAGCCGGATCAACAATCGGGCAATATTGCCCTGGGTAAGCCTACCCTGCCCCAATGAATCGTTTTCTGTTTTCATAATGCCAAAAATTTACTGCGCTGCAATATGTCTAGAAAATTTAGTCTTTGTCCGAATCCATGTACTGCCCGGCATTATCAGACCGGGCAGTTTGACCAAAGTAAAACTATAAAAAAAAAGGGCAGAAATCTGCCCGAATAAATGGAGAGGAAGAAAAATGGAAAACTTTGTTAACAGACAAAAATATATACCAACGAAAAATACATCTAAAAACTATATATAAGTGTCTGGGTACAATTTGATTTAGTTAATATAATAGAAAAAACCAAATAGGCAAGCAAGAAAAGAATTTTAAGGAAAAAAAGGAAGAATAATCAAAAAAATAATCAAAAAATTGCAAAAAATTGCAATTTTTTGCAGGAAAGCAAATAAAAATTTTGCTTTATCTGCTTTCCTGGTAATTGACCAAAGTCAGGGTAGAATTGTTTGCTGGCTGCATGATCGTTGTTACCATATTGTTTAGTTTTCTTTTTTGATTCACTTTCCAGTAATCAAATAAGAAATGCCCGCTATCATCTGCATTGTCTTTTCTGCCCTGTAGGGATTGGTGGGGGATCGACACAAAAGACGAAGCTGCCTGCCATTGTTTTTTTTGCCACAGCATGAGCTTTGCTTTTTGAATAGAGACACTCCCAGTAACGCTTTCATGCAATGCTTCCATTGCATTTTTTATAGGCTTACTCTTATTTTTTTGGGCCACCACTTTTGTATTTTTCAATAAAACAGCATCTTTTTTTGATGCCACATTTGTTTTATTGGCTTCTGTTTTATTCGCTTCAAATTTATTCGCTTTATGTTGCGAAATGACTGTACCCGAAAAAACTGTGTTCGCATAAAAATACATCCCCAATCCCATGGACAAAAAAACAGTAGCCAATGCTGTTTGCCATGCCGGACGGAAACGCTGCCACAAACTAAGATTCATAAAATCTGTGCTGTCATTATTCATCGCTGATTTTTCATGTACAATGCGATACCGCAGCTCCGCACGCATGTGGCTCAATAACGCGGTAGATATATTGTCGCGCAACGCGTCATATCCCCGGTACATATTTTTTTCCAGCTTATCAAGCTGATCCGATTTATCAGTTAACGCTGATTTACTGCCTGTATTGCGATGGTTTGTTTTATTGTGATGATGTTTGTGAAAAAATCTATTAAAGAAGGTCATGGACAAAATCACCTCCCTGCTCATCTGCTAAAATTAATTCTTTCAATTGATCTTTTGCTTTAAAAAGCCTGGATTTTACAGTTCCCTCACGCAGCCCCAAAACATCCGATATTTCCTGATAAGACATTTGTTCAAAAAAGCGTAGTATAATAATTTCCCGATATATTTCTTTTAGATGATTAACTTTTTCCAATAAAAATCTGTAAAGTTCATTTTGTTCTACTTCTAGAGAAACATTGAGCCGATTGTCTGAAAAATCCAGTTCATGTTCATCTATAGAATTTTGTTTCATTTTTTTCCGTTTTAGCCGCAAATCTTTTGATTTGTTGATCACAATACGATATATCCAAGTATAAAAAGTTGATTTGCCCTGAAACTTGGGCAAAGCATTGTAAGCAGCCAAAAAGGATTCTTGCAAAGCATCCTCAGCGTCCGTGACATTGCCAGTGATGACCGTAGCCAATTTGAACAATTTCTTTTCATATTTACTTACCAATTCAAAAAATGCCTCTTTGTTTCCTTCCTTGATTCGCTCTATGATCAAGGCATCGCTTTGACTTTTATTAATTGTATGGCTGGATTGTTCCATAGTTGTTAAGCATTCCATATAATGGCTTCTCCTAATTGAGGAAAGTGTATTTGCGGAAAATTTTTATTCTTATTTTGTGCGCCCTGGATTTCTTGTACGCCTTTTTGATCATAAGCATAAGGTATGATTAAATCGGGAGTAAATTTTTCAATAAATTTGTGCAAAAATGCGGCATTTTTGTATTTGGAATAGTTCATGGGCAGTAAAGCAGTGTTCACCGCAATATTGTCCGGCGGAAATCCAGAACCTTTGCACGCATAGTATAGCTGAAGGTCGCCACACTGCAAAGCAAAAGACTGACAATTTTTATCTGTATTTAACGCGTCAATTACAAAATGGGTAAAACGCACTGACTCTCCTTGATCCAGAGAAATAATCTCCAAATTTGGATTTTTTTTAAGCACAGTTTTCAATTTAGCAACCAATACCCTGGGAGCAAGAATCAACAATTCACTGTTTTTGTCGATAATTTGCTTCAACTGATCGATAAATGGA
>CAZCVM010000017.1:10870-13943 GCA_964501965.1 uncultured Leptospiraceae bacterium
ACACAAAATCCAAATTTTCTAAATAGCTTTGGATACTTTTTATGTTTTTGGCACCCATTCTTAGTTTCAATGAATCCATCATAGTAAAACTCAATGGATCCTTCTTGTTCAATGCCATCCCAGTTTGCAGCCAACTCAAATCAGGATCAATAATCATACGCTCACTTTGATAAATGATCTGAAAACAAGAACCTCCTAAATACAATATTTCCCCCTGGTGGAGATTTCTATTTTCAGAAGGACTTTGCTTTGTTAAGGCTGTTTGATTTGTTTGCATAATTGTTTTAGATATTTATATTAATTCTATCATTTATGGTTTTTCTCGCTAATTCTTTGCGCCTACCCTTTTCCTATAATTGGACGAAAGTACCAAAAAATTGTTCATTTTGAAAACTAAAATAACAAAAAAATCCTGGTTATTGTTTTCTTGCTTTGCTAATATTGGGCTGAAAAACATGGTAAGCTTCTTGACGCAAGATATGATCCAATATCACCAATCCGGCCATGGCGTCCACTATGGGTACAGCTCGAGGCAATACACATGGATCATGCCTGCCTTTGGCAGTCAAAAGAGCTTGTTGGCCTGTATTTGTCACGCTTTGCTGTTCCTGAAAAATAGTTGCTGTGGGCTTGAACGCGACCCGAAACAAAATATCTTCGCCATTACTGATCCCGCCCAATATTCCGCCAGCATGATTTGTTTTTGTGCGGATAATGGGCTCTCCTTCAAAAGCATTTTCTTTTCCCAAAACCAATGGATCATTGTGTCGGGAACCGGGAAGCATCGCACTATCAAATCCAGACCCTATTTCAAAAGCTTTGCAAGCTGGAATGGACAGCATAGCCTTAGCCAAATCCGCTTCCAATCGATCAAAAATGGGTTCTCCAATGCCAGCCGGTACTTGCCGGATTCTCGCACTGATGTATCCTCCCACAGAATCACCTTCTTTGCGGACATTGTCCACCAATTGTGCCATTTTTTCGGAAATTTCCGGTTCTGGACAACGCATGATAGATGCCTCAATTTGCTCACTTGAATAATCTCCATATTTATCCGGCAACAAAATATTGTGCACTCCTTGAACCCAGGAAAGAATTTCCACACTATAATACTGCCGCAAAATATGCATCGCTACTGCTCCGGCTGCCACTCGTGCAATGGTTTCCCTGGCACTGGCGCGGCCCCCGCCTTGCCAATTGCGCAAACCATATTTGGCGTCATACGTAAAATCCGCATGCGAAGGCCGATAAATATTTTGAAAATCCTCATAACTTCTGGAGTGGGCATCTTTATTGTCAACAACCATAGCCAAAGCTGTACCCGTTGTTTTACCTTCAAAAAGACCGCTTAGGATTTTTACTTGATCCGGTTCATTGCGGGCTGTTGTCAACCGGCTTTGTCCGGGTCTGCGCCGGTCCAATTGTTTTTGGATATGGCCTTCATTCAAATCTACGCCTGCCGGCAAACCGGAAACAATGACTCCAATAGACGAACCATGCGATTCACCAAAAGTAGACACTGTAAATATTTTTCCAAAATGATCAGACATTTTTTACCTTAAATTTCTTAAATAACATACTATTTTTGAGTTTTTTATTTTTTTAATCCACTTTTTGCCATAACAAAGTCAATTCTTTTTTTTAAGTAAATGATCCAGTCCACCATTTTTCATTAAAAATTACTACCCAAATATAGCCATGCCCCAGCACTCGCCACGATTATAACTCGATTCAGACATTTTCCAGCTTGACTTTTACATCCTTGTTTACTATTGTCAGCACTGGAGTAAAATTGCCTAAAATCACCGCACCAAATGTCAAGGAAGTTGTCACTTTTCCAAAAAATTTCGCTCGCTATTTTTTACCACAGAATTCACGGAAGGAAAAAAAATTCTTCTCTTTTTTTCGTGCCTTTCGTGGTTCACTCCGAAATGCGTCAATGAAAACGAGAAATTTTTGCCCTCTGTTTTTTTTTATAGAATAACCAACCTGAGAGCATTTTTTTCTTATTAAAAGCGGAAAATTTATTCCATTGCTGACAACAGTCATCCAATACGTAAACTTTGATCAAGGATTGACAGGAAACCGTACAGTAGTCCCTTCACCATCTGCAAATGTAGTTTAATTTTTTAATTCAACGAAATTTATGAAGCATTGACCATTCCTTTATTTTTTTCCAGTTAATAGATTCAAATAAAAAATGATGGATTTGCATAAGCCAAGATGAAACAAAAAAAATTTTTACAAATATATATATAAAATTTTTGCCAAAAAAATAGCTTGACTTGCTAAATAAATCCAAGGCTTTTGCCAAAGTAACCTAACTATCCTTTATTTTAGCAATTTGATAAAATTGGAGTATCCGTGGTCGGTTTGGCCCTAGAATATACTATGTTTTTTTGGTGATTATGATATGATTATGCAGCGGGATTTTTATCGGAGCTAGTATCGATCTAAATAAATCTAAGCGAAAATTGACACAAACTTATTTTTTGTGAATCTTTTTATGATAGATTTGCAATTCCAACCTGGCCTGAGCCCGCTCAAGAACTGCCTGGATTTCCTGTAACATGGTTTCATGGTAGCCATAAAGCGCATTTTGCTTGGAAAGATTGGCTAGTTTCTCTTGCTGCCATTGCAACCCTTTTTGCGCTGTGACAAATGCCGCTAAATATTGCTCCAAGCGATAGTGAGCCTTAGCCTGGTACAAAAACAATTCTGCTGTTTTTTTGGTTTGCAACCATTGTTGGCATTGTTTGATTGCCTGGCTGAGTTTTGCATGATCAAAAGCATCCTGGTAAACAGTTTGGTGAATAGCAGCCATTTGCGTGTCATATTCTTTGTTTGTTCTGGCATAAACAAAATCTAAACCAGCAACCATCATTATGAACCATACAAAAAATACAGCCCAAACTATATTCCAGCGAGAAAAAAAGATTTGCCCTTTTATTTTACTTTTCATAATTGTGCCACAATCAAAAACTTATTCAAACAACTATACAAACAAAGAAAATTACTTATGTTTCCATTGCAATTAAAAATCATTCCCAGCAAAAAAGAGCCCCAATGGCCC
>CAZCVM010000017.1:13953-17573 GCA_964501965.1 uncultured Leptospiraceae bacterium
TATGCGAATCAGCCAAAAATTCATCAGATATAAGCTCTTTGCTGGATAATAAGGCTCCGCCTTCGCTCATGTTTACAGTATAAGCTGTGCAATTTTTTCCATTGCAATTAAAAATCATTCCCAGCAAAAAAGAGCCCCAATGGCCCACATTGCAAGCGCAAGACACCCAGGGCAAAACCCATTATATCCATAGCAAAATCGCTCCATCACGGGAAACAAATACGATAAATCACAAACAAATCCAATCCCAAAGCAATGTTCTTACCATTGGTATGGGTTTAGGTTATCAATGGCAAAGACACAATATTGGTCCAGCAATCCAGAAAATTTTTATTCTAGCGGAAAATTTTGATTTTTTGGAACACAACATAGATTTGATCGAGAAAATATTTCAAAAAAAGGCGCGAAAAAAACAATTTTTGTTGGAGACTGCCCACTCGTCACCCAAAAAAATTGTCCAAGAATATTTCCATTGTACTGCTTTGTCTACTATAGATGATCCAATAAAATCTTCTGTACAATCCAGTAAATCTAAAATTCCAACCAACCAGGAACATGAAATATTTATTTTCAATTATCAGCATTTAACGCAAGCAATACAATATATCCTGACAATAAACAGTGCGGATTCCCTGGTATTGCATTATTATAGTCCCATATACCGTATTTGGCCAGAGCCCAAACCGAATTTGGAACAAATACTGAAAAAGTCACTGGCAAACAAAGAACAAAACAATGCCACAGTTTCACATTTTGCCATACTCTGGCACAAACACAGTATTCTCAACCTGGCAAATGTGGCAAACGCGGCAAATGCCATGACCTATATAAAGGAAATCCAATCATTATCAAAACCGGATATGCCGGTATTTATTGCGGGCGCGTCTCCGGGTTTGCAATATTTTTTGGAAAACGCGCAGCATCGGCAGTTGGTCAAAAATCACTGCCTCATCCTGGCCGCAGACAGCGCGGAAGGAGTTTTGGATTATTGGAAACTGGAACCGCATATTGTAATCGCGGCAGACGCATCCGCTTTCTGTGTCAATCAAATACCCTGGCAAAGCAAAAACCCGGACATTGTACGCTTGTACAATATGGTCGTTCATCCAGCATTAATATTCAATCAAAAGCAAAAAAGCACACCTGTATTTTTTTTCCGCAATCATCCCTGGGAGCAACTTTTGACCCAACATTTTGATTTGACTTTTACAGGCTTAACCGGCACAAATGTCGGCCTCATGGCTTTGGACTTGGCTTTGCGCCTGAATAGTAACACAATTTTGATGGCTGGTATGGACATGTCCTATGCTTCAGCGCAAACCTATAGTTTGAATACACCCTATAGTTCATTTTTTATGACAAGATACAACCGCTTATTGCCCTTGCCCCAGCAATTCATCAACCAAATAGCACGCACTCGCGCATATTGCCAACCAGAGCAGGAAGACGCCTTGCTCTATCGGCGGCATTCTCTGGATCAGGGTCTGACCGCATTGTCTGAATGGTACAGCAGAGCAATGTCACAGGACAAACAGGTCTTTTTTTGTCATATACCAAAATCAATTTATCAAGAAATTACAGGTAAAAAATATGATCACAAGACAACATCTTCGTGGCAAAATTTTTTATCAAAGTATGAAAATCATCCGGCCCAAACCAGACATGATATTCATCAAGCTTTACAAAAAAGCATGGTTCTGGATTGTTTATCAAAATCAGATATTTCAAATTTTTTGCGTATTTATGCGGACAAATTGCCCAAAACCATGACTCATCTATTGAACCTACATTGGCCAGCGGAAAAAAAATTTTTGCAAAAACGTTTCAAACAAACATTGCGTCATTTAACAAATTTATAAAGAAACATATTCGATAGTCTCCACGAAAACCAGAAATTGATCAAAAATTATTTTGCTTGTTTTGTTATAGACTTTGTTATGGATTCAGAAAGTAAAATCATTTTCCCTGATTTTCCGTCTAAGAGGAATATTGAGCTCTTCAAAAGCATTGATCACACCTTTCACCCTTGCTTGCAGCTTTGTTTTTTGCACTCGATATACAAAACGGGTATTTCCATTCTCTTGAGTTTTATTAACAATTTTTCCAGACATTACACGGATAAAAGGCGGAAAACTTGCTAGTTTATCTATATAAAAAAATTCATTTTTGTATAGTTTATAACGCTGCATTGCGATGATATGCGCGCTGCGCTGTATAGCTCTAATTTTGACCTCTTTTGACTGATCCGTCCCAGAGTTTAGATCAATAGTTTCTATCACCTGGAATACTTCACTGGTCAACCAGCCTTCTTTATCCAGGGGAAAAGGATCTTTCTTTTCCGGCACATTCTGAGTGTGATTAGTTTTTGTGCCATTATTTTGATTCACAGAGTTTTTGCTGTCTTTATCCGTTGTCTTGCAAGAGCCTAGCCCTAGAAAAAATATCAAAAAGAGTCCCAAAAAAATTCTTTGCATGGTATGATTTATCTCAGTTTTTATTTTCACGTTTTTGCCCCCTATGGTCCCTGTATTCACTATCTTTATCAGTATCAAGATAAGAAGCATATAAAAAAAAACAACAATTTTTTGTACTAAAATCAAAATATGAACCAAATAGGTAAAAAAATTCCTATTCTTAATCAATTTATCGGTAGTATCAAGCAATGAGCCAATAAAAAATTTCTTTGTTTAGCGCAAACAAGAAAAAGCCGATTGTTGTATGGAACATGATTAAGCACAAATATTTGGCCCATTAAAACCCAAAATAAATAGTTTACGCAAATCAAGTTCACTTACTATAAATTGATTATGGATTGAATATGGAAACTACCGGCCAAACAGACAAAGGCATCCGGGACTCAAGTCCCCCATACAAGGGATACCGTATCCTAACAATACTGATAACCGTGTTTATCGCGGCACTTGTCACCTTGATTTTGACCTGGGCATGGCAAAACCATGTGCAAAACAATCTTACCAACCGGTCCATGCAATTGGCTCAAATTATATCCGAGCATTGGGATCAAACCAGTCAAGAACTATCGCCACGTGTGCACAATTCATTGTACAACTTTTATGGCCATGACAAAGCACTGACACATGTATTCGTCATTGGCGCAGGCAAATTTCAATTGGCAAAATTGTACCTCAATTTAAAGGAACAAAAAACCATTCGGGAACGTTTTGCGCAATATGAATCCAACTTGCAACGCAAAATTGCAACCATCAAAACCAAAGTGCTGCCGGATTTTTTTATCACACAAATACCATTCACCATTAATAGAAAAAATGAACAAAATACTGCTCCCCATACCAATCAGATCATTGGTTTTATGGAAATCGGTCATCATTATAGTCCTTTGACTCAACTGGGGCATTGGGTCCTAGTGTATTTCATTTTTTTAGTGCCGTTAATGATTGCTTTGCACCGTTTCCTAAATCAATATCTAAACAAAATGCAATCCAAGACCCGGCCAGAGAAATCTTTGCAGGAAACAAAAAATACATATCCTGAAGAACCATTGCATATAGATATTTTCGCGGATGATTCGATACATATTCAAGAAATCGACCCTGCTCTCAAATTGAAACCAGGACAGGCAGAAATTGACCCCATTGCTC
>CAZCVM010000018.1:0-4004 GCA_964501965.1 uncultured Leptospiraceae bacterium
TTTTGTTTTTGGTTCAGAAGATCGTGGTTTGCCACCGAAAATTATGAATCATTGGGCACAAAACTCTTTGGCTTTGCCGCAAACTGGCCCGGTCCGCAGCCTCAATCTGGCCAATTCTGCGGCCATTGTATTATTTGAATATTGGCGGCAACAAAATATGGTCGGCTAGTATTTAGGTGTCCCATTGTCAAGTCTACAGGATATATTTCGTCAAATCCTGATTTTTTAGGATTTCCTTGAGCTTTTCTTTGACATATTCCGCGTCTATTGTTATCTCTTTTTGATCATCGGATAAATCTGGAGCTTCAAAAGAAATATCTTCCAAAAGCTTTTCCATGATAGTGTGCAATCTGCGTGCCCCAATATTTTCATTTTCATTATTAATCGTAAAAGCAATCCGGGAGATTTCC
This sequence comes from uncultured Leptospiraceae bacterium, assembly GCA_964501965.1. Taxonomy (GTDB): domain Bacteria; phylum Spirochaetota; class DYNZ01; order DYNZ01; family DYNZ01; genus CAZCVM01. The sequence continues at coordinate 411 of CAZCVM010000018.1, forward strand.
TGGATACCGTCATCCGTAAAAGACAATTGCACTCCTTCGGTTTTCATCATCGCGCAATATTGCTTGATCAAAGAATTTTCTGTGTTATTGAGAATTGCCTGAAAATCCTCACGAGTCAGGCTTTTTAGCTCTACACGTGTTGGAAACCGTCCCTGCAATTCAGGAATCAAATCAGAAGGCTTGGCAACATGAAAGGCTCCACTGGCAATAAACAAGATATGATCTGTGCGTACCTGACCGTATTTGGTATTGATGGTACTGCCTTCTACTATGGGCAAAATATCCCGCTGCACTCCTTCGCGGGATATTTCCGGGCCGGAACCGCCTCCGCGTCCTGCTACTTTATCTATTTCGTCTATAAAAATAATACCCATCTCTTCTGTTAACTTCACCGCTTCCGTGGATATTTGGTCCATATCCAACAATTTATCCATTTCTGCTTCAGTAAGAATTTTTTTTGCCTCCTTAATGGGCACTTTGACATTTTTGGATGACTTGGGCATAATATCACTAAATACATTTTGCAAAGTATTGTCCAGTTCGTCCATCCCTGCATTGCTAAATATTTGCATAGCAGGAAACTCTGCGTTGGATTTTATTTCAATTTCTACGATTTGCTCATCTATGCTATTGTTTCGCAATTTCTGAAGCATTTTTTCCCGGTTTTGTTTGGCCCGATAAAGCCGGTGTTCATCGTCGGCCTGTTCCAAAATATTGTTATCTTTACCTGATTTTTGTACTTGCGCGGTGGACGGCAACAAAATATCCAATAAATGATTTTCCATTCTTTCTTCCGCTTTTACCCTTACAGCTTCTCTCTTATTCTTTTTGATCATATTGATCGCCAGACTGACCAGGTCCCGGACCATGGATTCCACGTCTCGCCCCACATAACCTACTTCTGTATATTTTGTCGCCTCAACTTTGATAAATGGTGCTTGTGCCAATTTTGACAACCGTCGCGCTATTTCCGTTTTGCCGACTCCTGTAGGACCGATCATAATAATATTCTTGGGCGCGACTTCTTCTCGCAAATCATCCGACAATTGCCGTCTGCGGGATCGATTGCGTAACGCCACAGCCACCGCCTTTTTTGCGTCTTTTTGACCAATAATATATTTGTCCAAAGCTTCTACTATCTGGCGAGGGGTAAGATCCAAATCCCGCCAATCTGTTTCTTGCTGATTTGGTTTTGTATCTGATAAATCCATTAAATATTCCTTTTTCTTGTTTGTATGGAGCCTATGATTTCGGTAAAGTTTGCAATGATATGGTATTGTTGGTATAAATGCATATCTGAGCAGCTATGCCCAAAGCTTCTTGAACAATCTCTGAAGCAGACAACGTGCTATGATGAAACAAAGCCAGTGCAGCAGACTGAGCAAATGGACCGCCGCTACCAATCGCTATTACCGGGTTATCTGGCTCAATGACTTCACCATTGCCGGAAATCAAAAACATATCCTCATCTGTTGCCACTATCAACATCGCTTCTAACCGGCGCAACACTTTGTCCATACGCCAGTCCTTTGCCAATTCGACAGCTGCCCTTTTTAGGTTGCCAGAATAAGATTCCAGTTTTCCTTCAAATTTTTCAAAAAGCGTTATAGCATCAGCCACTGACCCGGCAAAGCCGGAAAGGACTTTGTCATTATACAAAGTCCGTATTTTAACAGCAGAATGCTTCATTACAGTATTGCCCAATGTTACCTGGCCATCGCCGCCGATAGCGATTTGTCCTTCTTTTGCAACGGCCAATATTGTCGTACCTTTCATTTGTTCCATTGTTTTTTCCATTTATTTATTTCATATCAAATTGATTTTTATTTGATTCCAATCGCTAACACTATGTTCTAAGTGCAAGCAATTTTAAAATTGAATCTTTTGCATTGTTTGATTTTTACGAAACATTGAAAAAAGCAGCAATAATTCTGCTATCTTATTTGCCGTGCGGATGACAATTGCGGTAGATATCCTGCAATCTTTGTTTGGATATGTGCAAATATACCTGTGTTGCCTGCAAAGATGAATGGCCCAAAAATTCTTGTACTGCCCGAATCGAACAGCCATTATTCAATAGATGGGTTGCAAAACTATGGCGGAATAAATGCGGATGTATTTTCTTATCAAAACCAATCTGTTTGCGCACTTTTTCCAGCAATGCCCGAACCATTCGCGGAGACATGGCATTGCCATGATGACTGATTAATAATTTATTGGTTTGTTTATTCCTTTTTTTAAGTATTGCTTCCCGTTGGCTCATATACTCAGCCAATATTTTTTTTGCAACATCTCCAATAAATACAATTCTTTCTTTTTTGCCTTTACCAAAAACTTTTATCATATCCGTTTGAACTTTATTCAAATCAAGACCAGTAAGCTCTGAAATCCTAATTCCCGAACCATAAAGCATTTCTATCACAACTCTAAATAACAGATATTGATAATCATCCACTGGATTTTCTTTGTTGTTTTTGGCATTCAAAGATAACCAATCTGTATCCAGCAATTCAGCCATTTCATTCTCCGGCAAAGACCCAGGAAGTTTTTTGGAAAACTTTGGAGTACGCAACAATGCAGCAACATTTTTATTGAGCAACTCTTTTCGAATCAAAAAATTATGAAACGATTTGATAACAGCTATGTGATGCGCGATGGATCTTTTTGTGTATTGTTTATTGCTAAGAAAATAAACAAATCCGCGCAGGGTGTCATAATCCGGCCACACAGGATCATAAGGCGGAGAAGCCGCAGAAAAATCCAAGTCAAATCCACAAACTTGTGAAAGATAATTGAGAAAATGCTTTAGTTCTCTTTGATATGCATCAATTGTATGATCAGATGCATTGCGCTCGTGTTTTTGGTATTGCAAAAAGGATTCAATCAATGTGTTCATTTTTCAAAAACTGCTTTGTATATTCATTTACTGGTCATTTTCAGAGATTGGTTCACTATACCCGCATTCCGGGTTCAAGCACAGCAAAACATTTTCTTTTTTGTTGTCCTTGTCCTGAGCTTGCTTTTTGGCAAATAAAGGTTTATCGCATTTAGGACATTTTTTATCAGCAACGGGCGCGTCCCAGCTAGTAAATTCACAGTCAGGATAATGGGAACAGCCAAAAAATTCTCTTCCCCGTTTGGTTGATCGTTTGATGACATTGCCGGTGCATGTCGGCATAGGACATTTGCCCAACGGCAAAGATTGAGCATTGCGGCAATCTGGAAAACCGCTGCAAGCTAGAAAATAACCAAATTTCCCCAATTTTTTGACCATTGGGCCGCCGCATTTTTCGCAAACATAGTCTGTAGGTTCATCGAGAATCGTTTTCATGTCGTCAATATTTTTTTCCGCTTCCGCCAATTCTTTTTCAAAAGGGCCGTAAAACGAACGCAGCATATCCACCCAATGACGATCGCCTTCTTCTATTTTGTCCAATTGAGCTTCCATGTTGGCAGTAAAATCCAGCTGCAATAAATTTGAAAAATTGTTTATCATTAAATCATTGACCAATAATCCCAATACAGATGGTTTTAGCTGCCGTTGTTGTCTGGTCACATAATACCTTTTGAGCAAAGTAGATACAGTCGGAGCGT
>CAZCVM010000018.1:4014-7067 GCA_964501965.1 uncultured Leptospiraceae bacterium
TAAGTGGATGGTCTGCCAATACCAGACTCTTCCATTGTTTTGACCAAAGAGGCATCTGTATATCGCGGCGGCGGAGCCGTAAAATGCTGATCCGGTATCATTTCCAATAATTGCAATTTTTCGCCAACTTCGACTTTGGGAAGTCCTTTTTGCTTTTCTTTTTTTTCTTTGCCGTCATCTTTTGCGATAATCTCCGGCGACAATTTTGTGAATCCGGGAAAAACAACATTTTTACCCGTAGCCTTGAAGAGATATGCATTATTTTTGACAATGACTGTCTTGTGATCCGCGACTTCCGGTGTCATTTGTGACGCGACAAACTTGGACCAGATCAAATCATACAAACGATATTGATCCCTGGTCATATTGGCCTTGAGTTTTTCAGGAGTACGAAACGGATCTGTCGGCCGCACTGCCTCATGAGCGTCTTGGGATCGTTTTTTTGTTTTATAAGTATTTTCTGTTGGCGGCAAAAATTCTGGAGCAAATGTTTGCGCGATGTATTCTCGTACCCGCGCCATTGCTGGCGCCGCAATACGCACCGAATCCGTTCTCATATATGTAATCAACCCTACCGGCCCCTCTCCGGGAACCTCCAGACCTTCATACAATTGCTGCGCTATCATCATTGTTTTTGAAGAAGGAAATCCTAAACGGGTAGCAGCATCCTGCTGCAATTTAGACGTGTTGTATGGCGGCAACGGTTTGCGCTGTTTTTGCGATTCTTTTATATCGTCAACAATAAAATCATTCTCTTTGCATTTTTCAATGATATCAACCGCCATCTCCTCATTTGAAATTTCTATTTTCGTATCCTTTTTGCTTTGATCCGTTTCAAAAGCAAATATTTGCGCAGTAAATTTTCCCCGCCTGGCTTTGAGCTCTGCTTCTATTGTCCAGTATTCTTTTGGTTCAAATGCCTGGATCAATTTTTCTCGGTCACAAATCAATCTCAATGCAACAGATTGAACTCGTCCAGCGGACAATCCTTTTTTGAGCTTCTGCCACAATAAAGGCGATATTTTGTACCCAACCAATCGATCCAAAATCCTCCTTGCTTGCTGAGCAAAAAAAAGATTCATATCAATATCCCGTGGCTCGTTTAACGCGGCAAGTACAGCTTCTTTCGTGATCTCATTGAAAACTATTCGCTGGATATTGCCATTGTGCTTGGAAAGTGCCTGTTTCAAGTGGTAACTAATTGCTTCGCCTTCACGGTCAGGGTCAGAAGCCAAAAAAACATTTTGTGCTTTGGCTGCTTCCCGTTTCAGCTCATTGAGTATTTTGGCTCGACCGCGCACTGTGATATAATCCGGCGCAAAATCGTGTTCAACGTCCACCGCCATACGGGACTTGGGCAGATCAATAATATGTCCTACAGAAGCACGGATGGAATACTCTTTGCTCAAATATTTTTGTAAGGTTTTCACCTTTGTCGGTGACTCAACAATAATCAAACTTCGAATACTTTTAGTATTCTGTTTCTTTTTGCTCTGGGCCTTTTTTTTGGTATTTTTCTTTGCATTTTTAGTTTGAGTCTTAGCCTGAGTCTTAGTTTGTTGTTTTTTATGATTTTGTTTTTCCATTGTCTTTACCTATCTATTTTAGACGCGAAACAAAAAATTGTTTCTTCCCTGACGCAAAAAACCCAGCTTTGTCAATTGAAAAATTTTCACTTCCAATTGAGACAAAGTCCATCCCATTTTATGCGCCAAATCTTCTTTATGTATCCCATTGTCCGGTATTTTTTGGACAAAAAATTGATCCTGTTCCTCGAGTTGATCTATTTGTCCGCTGGGAGCCATGCTTGTTTTTGAAGCTGTATCAGAACTGGCAAATAAACCCAACTGTGTGCTTTGATTGACGTTCCCAGTCAAATCTTCCGGTGTTCCCAAAATATAAGCTCCCTGATTGATCATGCTTGTATTGCCAGTAAAATATTCGGATCCAAATATCGGAGGAAGGGCATAAATATCGCGGTTTTGTTCGAGAGCCCATTTGCAAGTCCCCATTGCACCGCTTTTTATTTTTGCTTCCACCAAAATAACAGCTTTGCTCAAGCCACTCATAATGCGATTGCGTTGGGGAAACCGAAATCTATCCGGTGGTGTCTCCGGCAAAAATTCACTCAATACGCCGCCGCCTTGTGCTACAATTTTTTGGGCCAATTCTTTGTTTTCATAAGGATAAACATAATTCAATCCACTACCCAAAACCGCAAAGTTTTTAATGTTTTGGCGCAAACTAGCAGCATGAACCTGTGTATCTATCCCCCTTGCTAATCCAGAAATGGAAACAAATTGTTTTTGGGCAAAAAAATCCATCAATTGATTGGTTCTATGTAAACTCTCCGATCGTGGTGTCCTGGTTCCAACGATGCAATAGACATTCTGTTGGGGCGGCAATTGTCCGCGAAAAAATAATATTGCCGGCGGATCCGCGATTTGGCTCAAAGAAAACGGATAATTTTTATCCCATAAAGAAACAAAATGAATACCTTCGTCCATAGTTTTTTTGAGTGTATCTTTTGCCCATTGCATTTTTTTCTGGCGCTCTTCTTTGGAGATTTTGCCTTCTTTTTCAAAATGATCCAACCAATAATCCGCCCCCTTGGCCGGATCTTTTTCTTCCAGTTGTTTGATGGTTCGATTGAATACGCCGGGAATGCTTTGCAGCACTAGGCAAAACTCGCTATTTATCATTTACATTCAGCCATTATTGATCATTATTAATTATTATTGAATATTGTAAATTATTGTTGATCTTTGTTTATTGTTTTGATTTACTATTTCTATTTATTTTCTTGTCTTACTTTGAATCAATACTTGCTGTAAGTTTTCAGAAGCTTTTTGGGCTTCTTGTGAATTTTTCGGTGCCAATGAAAGAATCTTTTGATACATCAATATTGATTTATTGTACTTTTCCTCTAAATAATAGATACCTGCCAAAGCAAACAGAATACGAATATTTTTTGCGTCAGAGCTTTGCATCATTTCCAAACTTTGCCGTGCTTGATCTTTTTCTTCCAGTACATGATACCGCACTAAAGCCCT
>CAZCVM010000018.1:7077-11348 GCA_964501965.1 uncultured Leptospiraceae bacterium
AAGCCCTGCCAAATTTGCTGCTCATTCGTGACCCATCAGTTAGCAATGCTTTGTTGTACTGGATCACTGCTTGACGACCAAGAGTCTTTGCTTCCGTCCTGTTGCCTGCCTCAAACTCAAATCTTGCCCTGGTTGCTAAAACCCCGGCAAAATCATGATACACTGGAGCGATTGTCATACCATGATGTATTGCTTTTTTGTAATACTTTATAGCTTGCTCATAATTGCGTCTTTTAGTGTGGTCTTCTGCAATTTTGCGGTAAAAAAGCCCGAGTCGATCTGAGGCTACCACACAATTGCGAATTTTTGCTTCTAAATCCGCAATTTCTTTGTGCCACTCTTTGCTGTCTCCATCCATTTGAAGACGTTTTTTACCTCTTTGCCTGGCTATCTCATCCATTTTTTCACACGAACTCCCAACCATTGGGCCTATCAAGCCAATCAGTACAAAAGAAACAAAATATTGTGATCGCAACCATCGCTTCATATATGATACTCTCTTTTAACTCATGGGCAAAATTCGCGGTGCATTGGTTTGCTGGATTTGTTCCAATATCGTATGAGTAATTTTCAGCACATTTATATCCATTTCGCCGGTGACTAACGGTTGAGAACCATCAATAATGCATTCATAGAAATGCATATGTTCCAATTTTAATGGATTGTCCTTATGAACATACAATTGCTCGATAAAGGATTCTTGACTATAGCGGATTTCTTCTCTGGTCATAAGATACGCACTCGAGGCTTGCCTGTGTATATGCACATCCTGTTCTGCGTAATCCAAAAAGATATAGGCCTTTTCCTGAGATATAGATAAAGTCCGAATTTTGCTTTGCGTGGCTCTACTTGCCGTAAAATTCGCTACGCATCCATTCTCAAATTGCAACTGAACATTGGCCACATCTTCTGCATGTTCCGTAAAAATGTTGTTGGCCACCGCATTGACTTTGAGCAAAGGAGATTTTACCAAATTCAAAACAATATCCAAATCATGGATCATAAGGTCCAATACTACTCCAACATCGCTAATTCTCTTTGAATACGGACTCATCCGCCGGCATTCAATCATTAACGGATTATTAATAATCTTCATTACTTCCTGAACCGCACCATTAAATCTCTCGACATGGCCTATTTGCAAAATCAAGCCTTTTTTTTGAGCCAATGCGATAATTTCTTCTGCTTGTGCCACAGTTTCGGTAATTGGTTTTTCCAAAAGTACATGAACTCCGGCATTGAGAGTATGGATGGCTGTTTTGTAGTGCATTACGGTTGGCACTGCTATGACAACAGCATCTGCTTCTTTGAGCAACGCATCCATAGTTGAAAAAGTATGGGTTTCAAATTTTTGAGCAACTTCCTGCATTTTTTCCTGATTTTGGTCGTAAACACCAATCAATTCATACCTTTGCGGCAGCATATTAATCACATTCACATGGTACTGTCCCATGTGGCCCACACCAATGACACCCATTTTTAAACGTTTTGTAATTATCCGTCCCACGGCTCACCTCGTAAGATTCAATTTTATGCGACATGATAGACGTGATCTATTCATGTGTCCACTGAATTTCCAATTCTGCCACAGATTTTTTAAATCAAAAGTAAGGAAAGCCTTCTTGATGATAAAAAATTCCAGCCAGGATAGACCATAAAATGATAACAGCAGAATAGATACCTATGGAGAAAAAATCGATTATGGCTGTAGATTTTTCAATTCTGCTTTTATCCGGTAGTTATCGGGACGGATTGCCAGGGCTTTTTGCAGAAATAGGGTTGCCTTTTTATTCATTTTTTTTGCTTTAAAAATTTGAGCGATATACCAATAATTCTCAAATAAAAAATCATTGCCATAACGAATGGAAGATCGGAAGTATTCCAATGCTTTTTGATCCAATTGCCTGGCCATGGCAACTCTGCCCAAATAATAAAACACTTGTGGCGAGTCTGGTATTTGCGCATTGGCTTTCAACAACATTGCTTGAGCTTTTTCCAAAAAGGCAGAACGTTTTTTTCTATCAGCATCAATACCAGACTTCTCGGCTTTACGGATATAAAAATTGGCCAGATAAATATACATTTCGCCTTTATCTTCGGCATTGTTAAAAAAATGTCGGTTTTGATAGGCTTGCTGCAGCATTTTTTCAGCCGGCTCCATAAGCTTCATGTAATAATAAGTTTTACCCAATCCAAAAAGTGCATGTGGATCATTTCCGTCAATACTCAAAGCTTTTTTGTAATACCGGACACTTTCTCCAAAAATTTTTTGTTCAAAAAAATTGTCTGCTTTGGCTAGATAAATCTGATAATTTTCCTGGGTTTTATCTTCCGCCTTAATGAGCTGGCCAATTTTTGTTTCCGCAGGTATCAAATGAAAATGTCCTACACCAGAAACCATTTGACCAAAATACAATGTATCAAATACATTTTTGACTTTCAATTTCCCAATCACTAAATTTCTTTGATCCAGTATATACAAAACCTCGCCCTGCCGGACAATATTTCGCTGCCAGACTCGAATCAGTATTCTTTTTTTATCAGACTTGACTTCAACTACTTTGCCAACAATTTGAAGCCGCAATTTCTTTTGACCAGATTGCCGCAAAAACCCATAAGTTTTGTATGGCAAATCTACGGCTAAAAGCTCGGGCACAACAGCAATCCAGCAAAAACTAAAAAGCAAACTCCAAACATACCATTTATCATACCATTTATAAAGAAAAAACCATTTCATAGACACCCAGCAAAACCCTTTTTCATTGTATACATGAAAGACTTTTGGGATACTAAAACACTTTGGTTTCTGTCCTTCCGTGCAATGGCTGCGTATTCCCGCCAAAGTCGTTTAATCCCATCTTTCATGCTTTTTGTATTTGAATCAATGTTTGAATCAATGTTTGAATCAATGTTTGAATCAATGTTTGAATCAATGTTAGAATCAATATCGGCCCAAAAAATCAATTGCGTGAGCGTGATTTGCGACTCTTTTTGCGTTTACTAGCTCCTATGACGGGTTCTGATTTGGCGTCTTTTTTCTTTTGCGGTTTATTGGGGGCAACATACATTCCAGAAGAACTCATGTTGCGTGTATCCACATTGTATCCAGATATACCATAATTGTCAACGGCAGATTCTTGATTTTGTGAGAAGTTTGTGGGCAATACAGCTTCCCGCAACTCTATTTGCGCATCCGGATCCATTTGCTGAAAGAAACTTGCTTCATCAATGGCACCTTCTACTTCAACTCGCATCAAAATCTCAATGATTTCTTCTTTCATGTCACCAAGCATCGATTGAAACATTGCAAAACCTTCGCGCTTGTATTCTATCAGCGGATTGCGTTCCGAATACGACGAAGTCCAAATACCTTCCCGCAAATGATCCATGCTATAAAGATGATCCTTCCATTTATTGTCCAGAACTTGCAACAAGATCATTCTTTCCAATAAACCAATATCATTGCCGATTTTTTCGCTTTTGTTTTTGTAAGCTATTTTGAGCTCTTGATGCAAATAATCATAAAAATCCTGACGTCGCATAGTTTTGGGATCATTTTTTTCAATATCAATAGAAATATTGTACGTATTGTCAAAAAATTCCTGCAATGCATTTAGGTCCCATTCTTCTACATGTACATCTTCGCTGCAAAAACGCATAGCTGTTGAAAATGCCACATCTTCCAGATACTCTTCTATAATCTCACCAATATCATCATTGTCCAGAACATGATTGCGGATTTCGTAAATGCGTTCGCGCTGAATATTCATGGCCTCATCATATTCTATCAAATGTTTACGAATATCAAAATTGTGGGCTTCTACTCGCCGCTGCGCATTGGAAATGGCTTTGGATACCCAGGGATGTTCAATTTCTTGCCCCTCTTCCATACCCATTTTTTGCATAAAAGAAGAAATCCTATCCGAACCGAAAATTCTCATTAGATTGTCTTCCAATGATAAATAAAAACGGCTGGATCCAGGATCTCCCTGCCGGCCTGATCTACCTCGCAACTGATTGTCTATCCGCCGAGATTCATGCCTCTCTGTCCCCAAAATATGCAAGCCACCGGCTTCTTTGACTATTTCATGATTTTTGTGCCAAACTTTGGCCTGGTCCAATGCTCTCTTAGCAATTTTCTCGTCTTGACCTTGCATTTTGTCCAGCATTTGTTCGCAATCCTGCCATTGGGCCTGTTGAATAGCTTGCCGAAACTCCTGCCATGTTTCCATAGTACTGTGTATTGGTACATGAGAATCCAACAAATCATC
>CAZCVM010000018.1:11358-16688 GCA_964501965.1 uncultured Leptospiraceae bacterium
CCCAAAACAATATCTGTTCCTCGACCTGCCATATTGGTCGCAATAGTCACTTTGCCAGGCTCACCTGCTTCTGAAACAATCTCTGCTTCTTTTTCGTGGAACTTTGCATTCAGTATATTGAATGGCACTCCTTTTTTCTTGAGCAAGCTGCCGAGCAATTCTGATCTTTCAATGGAGATAGTACCAACCAATACCGGCTGTTTATTGACATGACATTCTATGATTTCTGTAATAATGGCATCATTTTTTTCTTTTTCTGTACGGTAAATACGATCCGAAAAATCTTTACGTATCATTGGTTTATTGGTGGGTACAACCACTACATCTAGTCCATAGATTTTTTTGAACTCTACCGATTCTGTGTCCGCAGTACCGGTCATACCAGCCAATTTATTGTATTTACGAAACAAATTCTGAAATGTAATCGTAGCCAGAGTTTGATTCTCTTCAGCTATTTCTACACTTTCCTTGGCTTCTAAAGCTTGATGCAATCCATCAGAAAATCTCCGGCCAGGCATCAACCGTCCGGTAAACTCATCCACTATGACAACTTCGCCATCATTGACAACGTAGTCCACATCCCGCTTGAACAAAGTATGCGCCCGCAATGCCTGATTCAGAGAATGAACCCATTCAATATTTTGAGGATCATACAAATTGCCTATATCCAACAATTGTTCTATTTTCTCATTGCCGTCTTCCGTAAAAATAACATTTTTATTTTTTTCATCCAATTCATAAAACTTAGTATAAATAACGCCCGGCCTGCGGCCACGATTGGCTCCGCTCAAACTCAAACGTATATCATCTTCTTGCATTTCATGTTCTTCCAAAACATGATTGTCACGTATCAATTGAATGATCTTTTTGTCCGCTACATAATATTTTTCCGTGGACTCTTCAGCTGGTCCAGAAATTATTAGTGGCGTCCGCGCCTCATCAATTAGAATTGAGTCCACCTCATCCACTATGCCAAAATGAAACGGCCTTTGGGTACGCTCTTCTTTGTGTACCACCATATTATCACGCAAATAATCAAAACCAAATTCATTGTTCGTCCCATAAGTGATATCCGCATTGTACGCATCTTTTCGTTCATAAGGATCCATGTCATGCTGGATGATTCCTAAAGAAAGGCCCAAAAATTCATACACTGGCCTCATCCAATTCGCGTCCCGTTTAGCCAAATAATCATTGACTGTTACAACATGGACTCCTTTGCCGCTCAAAGCATTCAGATACACAGGCAAAGTCGCAACCAGAGTTTTTCCTTCCCCAGTTCTCATCTCCGCAATTTTGCCCTGATGCAACACCATGCCGCCCATCAATTGAACATCGAAATGGCGCATACCGAGAGTCCGTTTGGAAGCTTCCCGAACCAAAGCAAACGCTTCCGGCAAAATGCCTTCCACAGTAAGCCCTGACTCCAACTGCTCTCGAAATTTACCAGTTTGGGCCTTCAATTCACTATCTGAAAATGCTTCAAATTTTTTTTCTAAACTATTAATTTTGTCTATCACTGGACGCATTTTTTTTATATCGCGTTCATGCTTGGTTCCAATTGTATATTTAATTACCCATTTGAACATTTTGTTCCTCTATTGCTTTTTGTATTTAATTTTTTTTTCACTAGTAATATGCATTCGTAATATTATTTTTTTCTGCGTAGGGATGCGGGTTTTTGAAATATATGAATAAACACCGCTTTCACAAAGAATAAAATCATTCTCATCCACGCGATCAATCGGTATGGTCTGCTGATGATCCTATATAGCCAGGTGAGACCATTGTTTTGAAAATAATCCGGGGCTTTTTTGACTTTCCCTGAAATGATATCAAAACTGCTACCCACTCCAATAATGACCATATTTTCAAAATTCTTTTTATTTTTATTGATCCAACTCAACTCCAAAGGATACCCTAAACCAACCATTAATATTTTGGGGCTGGTTTTTCTAATGGCCTCCAAAACCGCTTTTTCCCGAACCGGGTCAAAATACCCTGTGTGCCGCCCCACTACCTGCATTTCCGGAAACGACTTACGAAGATTGAAATAACAGCTTTCAATAATACCAGGTTTACCGCCCAAAAAGAAAATCGGCAGATTTTTTACTTCAGACAATCGCACCAAATCCACAATCAATGATATTTGATTGACCCATTCTTCAACGGGACGATAAATCATCCGTGAAACCCATCGAATACCACTGGCTGCTGCGTACACAATATCCGCTTTATTGACCATACGCCTAAGCGATGTATTGCCTTTTACGTGCATGATTTTGTGCGGATCCATCGCGTAAACAATTTTTACGCCGGGCTTTTCAGCCAAATCCAATATACGCAATACCAGCTCATTGCGAGACAAAAAATTATCAATTTTTACACCATAAACATCCACTTTAGGAATGTCCCGTTTTTCTACCAGATTGTATTCCAAAATTAAGTCTTTATCTTCCTTGGAGACCTGATGAATAACAATCTGATCTTCTGAGTATTTATCACGAACTTCCATAATAGACCTTCTCAAAAATTCTTTTTTAGTCCAAAATTGTAAACTATTTCTTGTTTTGTCCTGGGTATGTTTCCTAACGCGCAAACAGGATTTGATCCAAGTTGGGATTGGAACACAGAACCCGGATAACCGGATAATACAGTTTCCATCATATTCATTGTATTTTCCGTATTTTCAAAAACAAAACTCTCGTCATCTTTGTACAAAGAAAAATAAAATAACACTCCAGACGCAGTCAATGTTGTGAATCCTGCCCCAACAAACACTTTTGTCATGCTATGGTAAGTTTCTGTGTGCAAAACACCATCCAGTGCTTTTATGTCAACTTTTCTTTTGTACAAACCATCGGTTACCAAAGCCATTGTAAATGACAAAACTGACGCTGCCAGCGAATACTTGCCCAAAATCTCAAAATTATTTCCGTTTCGGAAAAAATTGAACCCTCGATAAGGCTTATATACCTGGGAATAGGAGCTTTGATAGTATTCATTACCAAGCAAAACCTGTTTCGTTTTTGGCTTTTGAGTACTTTCCGAACTTACACAATCTTCATTGGTAATAGCAAAGCTATGCTCAGAAAATTTGTTGTCTTGATAATGAATCCGAACCCGATGTTGTCCCACTTCCAGGTTTGTCATCTTAACTGGACTAGGGCCAAGAAACCTGCCATTGACAAAAACATTTCCCGGTTTGGCTGAGTGAATCAGGATACTATTTTTGTATTCTATTTTTTTAAATTTGACAGATACTTTTTTATGCTCATTCGCATTCAATGCGATATTGGTTTGATAGATTCGAAAACCTTTTTTTTCCATACGCAATGCATAAAAACCTGGCTGGAGCCCTTTGATCTTTAAAGGGGTCATGCCATAATAAATATCATTGATATATATTCGAAAACCAGGCCGGGCATGTCCCAAATCCAAGCTTGCCGAGCCAGCCAAAAACTTTTCCTTTATCGTCGACACAACCTGACTCAAAGAGGTCCATTCATTCTGACCTGTTATGCGGTATTTATTCTGTAAAAAAATTTCTCCTGTAAAACTATCAAATAGGGCAAATTCATAATCCAGTATTTGTCTTTTTGGGTCACCTTCATTGTTCTGCGACCCTTTTGCCCCTTCTGAATAATGGCCTGCTAAAATAAAAAACTGAAAATGCGCATCCGTTTTTTGAATCCTCATAGATTGATACAAATCCTTTGCTGTCGCGTGAAAAAACTTGAGCCATTCGGTTTTATGGATTGTTTTGGATTTATTTGTGCACCAATCTGAATCAGCAGCAAACTCTTTCCATGGAACGTTCAGAATATGGGTATACACTTGCGTATTTTGATCAAAATGATTTTTCTTCTTTCTAGGATCATTCCAGGGCGCGTCAGGAAAAAGATCCGCCACATTTGGCTGATAACGTGAATCTTCATTTAGGTATTTTTCCAAATCTATATAAAAGTTTTTCTTATCGCTTTGCTCTGACAATGGAGCTAGTTTTGTTTGATAAAACAGATGCCGTCTGCTGTAAACAGAATTGGCCAATTGATTTTTTAAGTATTGGGCCCATGCCTTACCACGCCATTGTGGACTGGGATTCTTTGTGCAAGAACGAAATGGCACAATGAATAAATAAACCCGAGTTAGTTTTTTTTTATTGGGCAGTTGTAAACGTGGATCATGCAGCATATCCGGACGGTATGGATATGTGATTCCTTTTTCTGTTCCCGGTAAAACCAGGGACTCTACAGTTGGTTTTTGTGTTTGCGAACCTATAAACCCGGAAGCAAACACAAAAACAATGCAGATTGTGCTGATAAAAAAAATTTTTGCTTTTTTGCTAATGTAGTTCATGTTCGCCTATTTTTTTATTGCAACCATAATAAAAATCTCTAAATCCAGATTCTTCTTTTTACCGTTTTTTGTATTTTTTTCTATTTGAATTTCTTTTGTAGATATTTCTTTATCCACATTTTCGGCATTTTTCTGGTTCAAAACATCAATCGCTATACTATGCTGCAATGTCAATGAAGATAAAACATCCAAATCAGCCTGCTGCAACCATTTTTCCATATCTTTTACGGAAAAACCAGGCCAAATGCAACCCAAATCCTGGCAAAACTGATAAAACCAAGTGTCATTGACCGGAACAAAATCCACCCAGATCGCCTTGCCTCTTTTTTTCAAAACTCTGGCCATTTCCCTAATGGCTCTTTGCGGATCTGCAATATAATGCAAAACCAAATTGCACAACACTGCGTCAAAACTTTGTGCCGCAAAAGGAATTTGAGCTGCTGACGCGCAAACCGGTGACCATTCCGTCTCTTTATTCTTTTTCTCCAAAACTGCCAAAGCATTGTCCAGACCAATTAATAACTCACAATACGGAGCCAAAAGTTCTGTAAATTTTCCACTGCCACAGCCAATATCCAATACGATTAAATCTCTGGGAATAAACGATGCCAAAATATTGTGCACCAATTGATCCTGAACAATATTTTCTCGAATATCCTCCCAAACATTGGCATGAAAATGAAAAAAATCCCTGGCCCGTTTTTCCCGATCTTGGACTATTTTTTCATAGCCTGCAATATCGTCACCAAAAGCATTGTCATCCAACAGCATTTGTTGCAACAAAGAAAATATTTGGCCATATTTATCGGAAACAATATCGTTTTCCCAGAAATAATACACAGATTGTCCGCTACGCTGCTGGGAAATAATGCCTGCATTGCGCAATATCCCTAAATGCCTGGAAGTAGCAGACTGAGACGTACCCAAGATAGTCTGGATTTCAAAAACATTGAGTTTACCCCAAAAAAGCA
>CAZCVM010000018.1:16698-17561 GCA_964501965.1 uncultured Leptospiraceae bacterium
AATTTCAAAATACGCAACCGTGTTGTATCAGATAGTACTTGAAAAAGCTTGCTAATATCATTCATATTTTTTAGATGGTACAATTAATTGGATATAAAATAAACCATATACAGATTTTAGGTGTTTTGAATGGAAAATGATAACCCAATAACTCTCACACAATTTGAAAATATTTTTGATTATCCTTCCCACTGGCAAGACAGGATAGAAAAACAAAAACAAACACTGTCGGTCAAGGACAATTTGAATGAACCACAAATTTCCAATGAAAAACCAGACATAGCTGCCAACGCAGCCAACAATGAACCTGACTCCAGCCATGCCTCATTTGGCCGTATCCATTTGAGCAATGATGTGGAAACATTGCAAGACCAGCTTACAATGCTCAAAGGAAATTTGAGAGACATGGCGGATTATTTGAAGCTAAGAAAAAAAACAGCCCCACAGAGCGAACCAAAACAGCAGATAGAACAGCCAGAGAACATAGATATTTTTGCTCGAAATACACATGGCCAGGCCAATGAATTTTCCCGAGACTTAGTGGAAACCACAGAATTTTTGCTGGATGACCAGGGAAATGAACTGACCGAATATATTCATGATTAATTGATTGATTGATTGATTGATTGACAGGATACAATCATGGAAACTCTATTTATAAAATAGTGGGGTCAAATAAAAAAACACCAGCTAACTATATTGAAAGCTGGTGTTTTTTATATTTTCATGTAGCCATTTTATGGCTAGTAAATGTCTTCTGTCTATCGGAGATAGACAATCCAACAATAGATCCACGCTTTTTTATTGCTCAATGAATCAATGAATCAATGAATCAATGAATCAATGAATCAATGAATCAATGA
>CAZCVM010000019.1:0-1939 GCA_964501965.1 uncultured Leptospiraceae bacterium
CTAAGATGGCTTCCGCCTGCGCCTCGCTGAGGGCCAAGCGTTTCATCAGGTTAGCGCGGGCCGTTTCGGTGGTGCGGGAACGGCGGATGGTGTCTATCACTTCGTCAATATTGTCCAAAGCGATTTTCAGACCTTCCAAAATATGCGCTCTTTTTTCCGCTTTGTCCAGATCAAATTTGGTACGACGGACAACGACTTCATATCTATGCTTGATATAATGCTGCAATATTTCTTTGATCCCCATAATTTTGGGTTGGCCGTCTACCAATGCCAGGAGAATGATGTTGTAAGAAATCTGCAATTGGGTCATTTTGAACAATTTGTTGAGCACAATTTGGGTATTGGCTTCTTTTTTCAATTCAATGACCACGCGCATACCTTCGCGGTCGGATTCGTCTCTTAGGTCGGATATATCTTCGATTTGTTTATTGCGTACCAGCTCGGCAATCCGTGTGATCATGTTTGCTTTGTTGACCTGGTATGGTATCTCCGTGACAATAATGGCACTTTTGCCTCGGCCTATGTCCTCGATATCGTATTTGGCGCGGATCATTATTGAGCCGCGGCCTTTTTCATAGGCTCCCTTAAGGTTATCTTTGTCGACAATGATGCCGCCTGTGGGAAAATCAGGGCTGGGTACTTTTTTCATTATTTGCGTGGTATTGGCGTCTGGATTTTCAATCAGGAGGTTGACCGCGTCAATGATTTCTCCCAGGTTGTGCGGTGGAATATTTGTGGCCATGCCCACAGCAATACCGGAAGAGCCATTGACCAATAGATTGGGGTATGCGGCCGGCAATACAACCGGTTCTTTGCGTGTATCATCAAAGTTGCTGACAAAATCTACTGTTTCCTTGTCAATATCAATAAGCAGCTCTTCGGCAACTTTGGTTAAGCGAGCTTCTGTATAACGGTATGCTGCGGCTCTGTCCCCGTCAATGGATCCAAAGTTTCCCTGGCCGTCTACCAGGGGTACACGCATAGCAAAATCCTGTGACATTCGTACAATGGTATCATACACGGCAGAATCACCATGAGGGTGGAAGTTACCAATGACCTCTCCGACAATTTTCGCGGATTTTACGTAAGCGCGGTCAGAACGCCAGCCTCGCAAGTTCATTGCGTGCAGGATTCGTCTGTGTACTGGTTTAAGGCCATCGCGTACATCAGGCAGGGCCCGACCAATGATTACGCTCATCGCATAATCCAAATAAGCGTTTTTCATTTCTTCTTCAATCATTATGGGAGTGATTTTTTCTTGAAAAAGAGCCGGCGATGTTTCAGATGAAGATGTTTTTTTTCCTTTGGCCATGGTATTTCCTTGTTTTGCTCTGAATATTTGTTTTATCGTGCCTTAAGGCATATTATTTATTGTATTTTGTACAAAAAAATGTAAAAGTGTGCTCAAGTCAAGTAACTATCTGTCTTTAGAAAGCGCAAAATTATTTTTAAAAAATATTGAAGAAAAAGGGATTTTTGCTTTACTCCCTTGATACAAAATTCTAAATAGTACATTTTAAAGTATTGAAAATAGTTCAAAGAGAATGGTTGGGGCTTCATGGCAAAAATACCAGTTAAAGATCTAAAACTCGGACAGATTTTTTCAAAACCTGTATATATTGACAATACCAATATTTTGGTAGGGGCGAATGTAGCTATCTCTAGTGATGATTTGTCTCGTTTGAGTCAGTGGGGAGTAGAAACTGTGGAAACTCATGGCGAGATCATCAGTCAAAACAAAGCCGATGAATCCAAGGAAGAAGTGATTAGCAGAGTAAAAGAAGAATACGAAAATCTTGTAGATGTAAAAGATGAATTTTTGCGTTTGTACAAAGAATCACGGATATCTTTGCGTGGTCTTTATGATAGTCTCAAGCACAAAAAGCCGTTTGATAACAACAAAGCTTTGCAAATCGTGGTAGAGTTTATTGACGTTTTG
>CAZCVM010000019.1:1949-4240 GCA_964501965.1 uncultured Leptospiraceae bacterium
GCCAAATCTAAAAACGCTTTTTTGTTTATTCCACCGCCGGAGCACAATGATGCCGGAGAAAATCCTGAGTATTTGATACACCACTCATTGAATGTGATGATTTTTTCTCTGGTAATGGGATTCAATTTGCATTTTTCCAAGATTAAGTTGCAGGATTTGGGTCTCGGATCTTTGTTGATGGATAGCGGTATGCTGATTATTCCTGAGGCAATCCGCAATAAGGAAGGCGATTTGACGAGTGATGAGATGAAAATCATCCAGTCGCATCCCAGCCAAGGGTACAAAGTGTTAACAGAACATGCCAAAGTCAAACAAAATGTGGCCATTATTGCCAGATTGCACCATGAAAATTTTGATGGCACAGGATATCCAACTGGTGCAGCAGGCACAAAAATTGATGAATACGCGCGGATTGCGGCTATTGCTGATCATTTTGACGCTCAGACCATGCATCGACCGTTTAGAAAGAAAAAATCTTTTTATGAATCCATAAAAGCACTCCTTACCTCGGAAATCAACAAAATCGATCCAATCTTGCTCAAACGGTTTATATCCCGTATGTCGATTTATCCTATTGGAAGTTTAGTAAAGTTGAACAATGAATTGGTTGGTATTGTGTTTTCCTCTAATGAAGGAAAGCCATTGCGTCCAGTGATCAAAATCGTAGTAGATGAATTTGGTGAGCCATGCTTTGAACCCAGGATTCTCAATTTATTGGAAAAACAGGATTTGTACATTGTGTCAGAAGTAGACCGAGCTGAATTGAAATTTTCTGTGCATGAAGTTATATAAATAGAAGTTATATAAATAGAAGTTATATAAATAGAAGTTATATAAATGGCAATAATTAAAATATGACAAATCGGCGAAAATTTGGCGACAAATGGGAAGAAGAGGCGCATATTTATTTGAGGGAAAACAGCTATGTTATATTAGAAAAAAATTTTCAGCGCCGTATCGGTGAGGTAGATGTTATTGCGCTGGCTCCTTCCTACTCAAACAATATTCATCAGGATCTTTGTTTTATCGAAATCCGCACCCGCAGTGAAAATGCCCTTGCCAATTTTGGTCCACCGGAAATGTCATTGACCCCGGGTAAAGCACGCAAGATGCGCCAGGTAGCATTATTGTATCTACAATTGAATCCGGCATACCAAAACCATATCATCCGATTTGATTTTTTGGGCGGTGTTGTTGAGTCAGGCACAGATCAAAAAAAAACATCCGTCCGCTGGCAGCTTTCTCGCGCGATTTTTTAAGTGAAGTGTTTGAAAAAGTCTTGTCACGCAAAATCTGAAAATGTCAGTTGTAAAGCAATCGGTACGCGCTGCTTGCTCCAGGAGGAATCTCGTCAATTTTTTCAAAAGAACTTGTGTCAAATTCTGGCAAGTCTTCCAGAGCGTCTTTTACCGTGTCTGTCACCAATATTTCCCTTGCATTGGCCGTATCTTCTCCCAGTTTGCTTGCCGCGTTCACCTGCGCGCCGAATACATCATGGTCACCGATTTTCAATATATCTCCATAACCCAATCCAATGCACAACAATACTTTTTCCACATCTTCTTTGTTTAGGTTGTATTCTTGCAATACTTGTTGCATTCTGATCGAGGCTTGCACCGCTTTGAGAACATTGCGGAATATGATCATCAGGCTATCTCCTTCTGTTTTTAGCAAAATCCCGTCATGGTCATCAAGGACTGGTATCAACAGCCGATGTGATTCATGGATTGTTTGTAAGAAATGAACAATACCGTATTGGGCGACATTGCGGGAAAAGCCGGAAAGATCCGTAAACATCACCGCCCATTTTTCGCCGAACAAATCCCATATCCTTTGGTCTATCAGTTCTTTGTCCACGCCAGGCTTTAGTCTCTGTTCAATCAGATTTTCCAGTCGTTCCAAAGAAGCTCCGCCAGAAATAATTCCTACCCTTGACATAATAATCTCCTATTTTTTTACGCTTTTATTCGTATGTTTTGTAAACAATAAAGTAGGGGTCTTTGAGCGGATACTGTCAACAAAAAAAATACCTAAATCCAGGCGTATCCATAAAAAAAGGATTGCAAAAATATCAGGGCAATATTTTTTGGGACAACAATTGATCCTGAAAAATAACTTTTGGGATTGCTACAAGCGGCAGTGGTGTATCGGTAGCACAAGAGCCTTCCAAGCTCTTAGAGCGGGTTCGAGTCCCGTCTGCCGCTCAAGTATTTTCAGTATATTTTAACCCATTCCCAAATTTTTTTTCTTGCCTGCTTTGCGGCTGCAATATATTGTCCCTGCGTATCGAC
>CAZCVM010000019.1:4250-11149 GCA_964501965.1 uncultured Leptospiraceae bacterium
TTGTCATGATTGAGTCTTTTTTTCCTTTGGATCCAGGACATGATCCAGTTCATTGAAATTAAATAATAATAATTAAAAAAAGGAGTTTTTCCCATGAAAGAAACAAATAATCAAAACCAATATATAAATAACAATCCAGGGTTGGCATCCTATGATCTAACGGATTATCAATCCGTAAAAGGAATAAATTTTTTTACTTCTGACAGCGTGATTGTGCGTCTTTTGGAGCGGGAGCTTCCTGATAAGGAAAAAAAAGATATTTTGGACCATGTTTCCGGATTTGGTCAATTGTCCAGTGAAGAGCTCAATGATTTGATCTTTGCAGCGCACAAAGAAGATAAATTTGGATATTTAGAAAAATATGACAGTGTGGGTACGCGTATTGATGAGATTATCTATTGCGCGGAGCAAGATCAAGCACGCAAAATAGCTTATGACTATGGCATTGTCAATTTGGACTATCATAAACAATGGCAGCATCCGTTTCATTATTTGCATCGCATGGTTTTGGCGTATTTGCAAAACCAAAACGGTGAGGGCGGCGTGGCTTGCCCTCTGGCTATGACCGAAGGCATGATCCATATTTTACGGGAGGTAGGCACAAAAAAACAGCAGGAAAAATATTTGCCCATTGTGACGGATCCTGACAAAGGAACTCATTTTATGGCCGGCCAATATGTTACGGAACGGGTCGGTGGTTCCAATGTTTCCGCCAATAGAACAGTGGCTGTGGCCCAGGAAAACGGAAAATATCTGCTTTATGGTGAAAAATGGTTTTGTTCCAATCCCGGAGAGTTGTGGGTTACTACGGCCCGTCTGGAAAATACAAATATCATTGGCTTGTTTATTGTGCCTAGATTCAAAGAAGATGGGCAACTGAATGAACACCATATTCTCAGGACCAAAGATATCATTGGTTCAAGAGGAAAAGTAACCACTGAGATCGAGTATCGCGGCGTAGAAGCGGAAGTTTTGGGCCGACCGTCCAGAGGACTCGTGTATTTATTGCAGTATGTGTTGAAAGTTTCCCGGATACATGTTGCTTTGGGAGGTTTGGGAATGGGGAGACGGGCATATCTGGAAGCGTTTGTTTATGCTCAGAAAAGGACTTCTTATGGCAAGCGCATCGTGGATTATCCACTGGTCAAAAAGAATTTGCTTGCTATGAAAACATACCAGGCAGGAGCTACATTGGCAATATTTGACAGTTGGAAGAAAGTGGACGCAAAGAATCCGGTGGAAGATATACTCGTTCCTATGCTCAAATACAAAGTATCTGTGTTGGGTTCCTGGATGACCCGAGAGGCCATTTTAACTTTGGGTGGTAATGGTATCATTGGTGATTTTTCGATATTGCCTAGATTGATGGTGGACAATATCATCAATGAGACCTGGGAAGGTACGCACAATATTTTAGGAGAACACACTGTGAAAGCGTTCAAGCGTCCTTCTTTGCAACGTTTGTTTTGGCAGGAGCTGGACAATCTGACCTCGGAGATGGATACGATAGAACAATTGCGTGCTGAATATGATTTTTTCCAGCAAATGCGAACTGATTTGTCAGATCGGATACAATCCTGGAATAGTCTTTCATACAATATGCAAAATATGAATACTTTGCCTCTGGTGGATTTGATTTACCGCGTATATGTGATGGCGCATTTTCTGCATGAAGCAAAACTGGACCTGGCACAAGGCAAAAAAGAGTTTGTTGATTTTGCGCGAGCTTTTCGGGAAATCGAACAAAGAAATATCACTGGATTTGTTTCTGAATCCGGAGTATTTGCGGATATGGATCGGGTAGAAGCACTGTTGGCGTATTGACAAGAACAAAACAGATTCGACCCAAATTAATAGGAAAAAGCAATAACAAAGCAAAAACTATGAAAAAAAAAGAAAAAAACAAGTACAAAAAATATGCAAGGAAATTTAATGAATCAAAGCTCGTTTGACAATAAAGCTGCGACCTGGGATAAAAAAAAGACCAGGCAAGATTTGGCGTACAAAGCTAGTCAGGCGATTTTGGACTACCTTCCCGTGCGATCGCACTGGAAGGTTATGGATTATGGCTGCGGCACTGGTTTGTTGACACTGCAAATCAGACCTCATGTCAGGCAAATCTGGGCTGCGGACAATTCTGTGGGTATGCTGGAAGTTTTGGCGGGCAAGCTCTGTGACAATGATATAAAAAATGTATATCCGTGGCAATGTGATTTGTCTTTGACAAGTGGTGTTGGTAAGCCGTTGAGTCAAGCTGACAAGATTTTGGAGCCGGAAAGTCTGGATTTGATCATCAGTTCCATGGCTTTGCATCATGTTCATGATATTGCGGCATTGTTTGCCGGATTTGATGCATTATTGCGGCCCGGCGGATACCTCGGGCTGGTAGATTTGCAACCAGAAGACGGCAGTTTCCATGATCACGCAGAAGATATCGCGCACCATGGATTTGCCAGAAATTTTTTGTTCGCGCTCGCCAAAGCCCATTGGAAAGATTTGCGATACATTCCATTTCATAGTATTGCAAAGCAAAGAGAGCAGGGGATTGACGAATACGGTATTTTTTTATTTCGTGCTCAAAAATAAACTAATAGATGTGTGTTATGGACAAGGGCGATAGCTCAACACCCCGAAACCCAATAAAAAGAGCCCGATAAAATAGACCGGAATGGTCACCATGGGGGATGGTACCCCGTCAAACAGAAACTTGGCTGTCGCCAGCAGAGCGTCTGAGAACATGAAAATGAAGGCTCCCACTGCCGCCAGAGGCCGGAACCTGGCAATTACCGCCATCAGAGTCATCACCGTTATCACCAGCAGGTAGAGCAGCACCGGAATCAGCAGGGAGCCGAGTTTCGGGATCAACAGAGCGGCCATTACCCCGGCAAGAAGAAGCACCGGCAGGGTCCACCACTTCCGCTTACTATCCCTCTCTACCCGGAAGATAAAGAAAACGAGAAACCCCACATGTCCCAGTAGAAAAGCGGCCAGGCCGGGAACAAAGAGCCGCACCCGGTCGATGTCAAGAATAGCATCTCCGGCACCGCAGAAGAGAGCTCCCAATAGCATGGCGACCTGTTCCTTCCCCCTAAGCCTTCCGGTCAGCAGTACTGCTGCAGCCAGGGAGAGGGCGGGAATCACCTTTAGAAGAAAGGTGTACTTACCACCGTGGCCAATAAATTTTACTAACCAGAAGTTTAATGCTGCCAGAATAAACAAGACCCCATAGGGCAATAAGCTCCGTTCCCACTTCTCTCCACGACTTTCCATAGCTTTCTCCTTCGCTTTTCCGATCAACTTTTTTTAACCATCAACCATGCATAAAATCTGCCAAGATTTGGGCCAATTCTTCGCCTTTATCTTCTTGGAGAAAATGTCCGGCATCTTTAATGGTAAAATGTTTTTGACCTTTGGCTCCTGGTACATAGCGACGAAATAGCAGATCCCCTCCCTTGGTTATGGGATCTGAATCACTAAAAGCAGTTATAAATGGTTTCTGCCAACTTTTTAATTGCTGCCAAGCATGTCTATTTGCGTCAGATGCCGGATCATCCGGACTAGTTGGAACCAATGCAGGGAAGACCCTGGCCCCAGTTTTGTAACTTTCATTCGGGAAGGGGGCGTTATAGGCTGTAAGTACTTCTTGAGAGAGATTGCTGACACAACCACGTTGAATGGTCATACCGACTGGAAATCTTTTTACTTGTTGTGAAAAATTTTGCCATTGCTGAAATGCCTCGCTCGGCTTTTCATCTCCTGTGGGCAAGAAGGTATTGGCGGCCATTATCCGGCTGAAACGATCACTGTGCTTTACAGCCAAGCGTAGTCCGATTAGACCACCCCAATCTTGGCAAAAGAGTGTGATATTTTTCAAGTCCAAATCCAACACCACTCGTTCCATCCAGTCCACATGACGTTGGTAGGTATAGTCTTCCATAGCAGCAGGTTTGTCTGATCTACCAAAACCGACTAAGTCAGGTGCCACTACCCGAATACCATTTTGCACCAGTGTGGGAATCATTGTGCGATAGAGATAGGACCAGGACGGCTCGCCATGCATAAGAAGGGCAATTCTCTCTCCCTCGCCCTCATCTAGATAGTGAATCCGCAAACCATTCACCTCTAGGTAATGGGGTTCAAAAGGATAATCGGCCAAATGGTTAAAACGTTCATCAGGTGTTCGTAATATATTCATAACTTCTCCTTCCTCTTATGAGTATTTTTTTGATTTTTATATTTTATGTCCCAGATGGATTTTATTTTCATTATTTTTTGGTTAATGCCTGTACTCCTGATTATTTTAGCGGAGCTTTGGCTTTACTTAAATCAACATGACAGTAACCCCTCGGGTTTTTCTTTAAGTAATCCTGGTGGTAGTCCTCAGCGTCATAAAAGGTTTGTGCAGGTTTGATTTCGGTTACAATAGGTTTTGAAAAGAGCTTGCTATCTTTGAGTTTTTTTATCGCCTTTTCTGCGGCTTTTTTTTGCGCTTGGTTATGATAAAATATCGCAGACCGGTACTGAGAGCCTACGTCATTTCCCTGTTGGTTCAACTGTGTAGGATCATGTACTCGCCAAAAGTGCTTCAATAAATCCTCATAACTTATTTTTTTTGGATCATACTTTATTTCTACCGCTTCGGCGTGACCGGTATTGGTATGACACACTTCGTTATAAGTAGGGTTATCTTTGTGTCCGCCGGTATAGCCGGATTTAACTTCCAAAACGCCGTCCACACGCTGAAAATACTCCTCAACTCCCCAGAAACAACCACCGGCGAATGTTGCGGTTTCGCTATTATGATTGTCTACAGCCTGCTCTTTAAACAGCTTTAAGTATTCGCCGTAACCGCGCTCTTCCAGTTTATTCACAGGTATGAACTCAAGGGAGGCTGAGTTGATGCAATACCTTAAACCATTCGGTCCTGGTCCATCTTCAAACAGATGACCTAAATGACTGTCGCCGTGCTTGCTGCAAACTTCTACGCGCTTCATACCAAGAGAGTGATCACTTTTATTTATGATATTTTCTGTATGTATAGGTTTAGTAAAGCTGGGCCATCCCGTTCCTGACTTAAATTTATCGGTAGAACTAAACAGCGGCTCTCCTGAGACCACGTCTACGTAAATGCCGGGCTTATTATTGTTCCAGTAAGCGTTATTGAATGGTTTTTCGGTTCCGCATTGCTGGGTTACATGGTATTGTTCCTTATTCAATTTTTTGAGGATTGCTTCTTTATCTTTTATTTTATTGTCCATTTTTTTTCTCCATTGAGTTTTTGATAATTTTCCGCTGACCTGTTTGCTGTTACTTAGGCTGGTGTCTTTACAAGTGCTAAAAGAACTCATCAATATCATTAAAAACAACAATGTCTTTTGTTTTGTCATTTGTTTCATTGTCTCGCATATATTGATATGTTTGTTTAAGATATACAGCTAGGCATTTCTTAGTTAATGTCTATCACAATAAATGTTACATCGTCTTCAAAATACGCGCCATTGTTCCATTGTTTTATATCTGCCACGAGAGTCTTTGCAAACTCCTGAGTGCCATAGTTTTTAGTTTCCAGAATAAACTCTTCAAGTCTGTTTTCATCATAGAATGATTGTTGACTGATTTTTGCTAAGTCATCTGTTTTTGCGCATTCGGTTACTCCATCAGTTAGTAGAAGTATTCTGTCTCCTTTATTTATGTCAACAGTTGTGGATTGGCAAAAATATTCTTGGTCCATGCCAATGAGTCTGCCACGCGGAAAAATGGATTGAATAAAATTTTTGTTTTTTGGGAGAATGTAAAGTGGAACATGGCCCGCCCGCAAATATTCTAATTTCATATTTTTTAGATCAATCAAAGCGTATCCAGCGGTGATAAAATCATTTTTTAGATATGGGGCTAGAAAATCATTGATACTATTCATAAACTTCTTAGGGTTGTCAGCAATATTTTTGAACATGTCAACAACAATTTTTATCATAAAAGTGATCAGTGCGGCTGGGATGCCATGTCCGGAAACATCACTGATAAAAAAACCTATTGTTTCTTTATTGATAACATGAAAATTGTAAAAATCTCCGCCAATGCTCGACATGGGAATATACTTTGCTGCAATGCTCAGCCCGGAAATCTCCGGCGGTTTTTTGGGAAGTACAGATTGCTGAATACTTTGTGCTATCTGCAATTCTCCTTGAATGATTGTCAGTTGCTTGCTTTGTTTGATGCCCTCTTTCATGGCGATTAGATTTTTTACTCGCGCTAGAAGTTCCTGGGATTGAAACGGCTTTGTGATATAATCATTTGCTCCTAAACTAAAACCTTTTATCATATCTTTCAGAAGATGCTTTGCCGTGAGCATGATCACAGGTAATGCTTCCGCTGAGTGTTGTTTTCGGATGGTTTCACATACTTCATATCCGGAGATTTGCGGCATCATTATATCAAGCAGTATCAAGTCAAATTCATTGTTTTTTTCTAATAGCTCCAATGCTTCTTTGCCATTAGTCGCTGTTGTTACCTGATAACGATTTAATGATAAATGATTTATCAATATTTGAAGATTGACTTGATCGTCATCAACAACGAGAATATTAAATTTGGAAGCACTATCTTTATCAGCAATTGTGGAAACTGGTTGCGATGGAGCAATCTGTTTATCCATAGATAGTCCATGTTGGGTTTTATCAAATTTAGTTGTGGTCTGAATTTCAAAATCGTTTTTTTGTTTAGCAATCGGCAGAGTAAACCGAAATGTGGAACCCTTACCCAATTTGGAATCCAGATATATCGATCCGCCGTGCAATTCTACTAGTCGTTTGGTAATGGAAAGCCCTAAACCGGTTCCGCCATAGGTTCTTGATATGGATCCATCCGCCTGCTGGAATGAATCAAATATAATTTTTTGC
>CAZCVM010000019.1:11159-14364 GCA_964501965.1 uncultured Leptospiraceae bacterium
TATCAGTTGCAATCCCTGGACCTGTATCTTTGACAGATATCTCGATTATGGACGGTATGATATTATTGTTTACAATTACCTTGGCCATTATATTAATGTTTCCTGAATCAGTAAATTTGATCGCATTGCCTATCAGATTGTAAAGAATCTGCATAAGCCTGTCTTCATCCGCGTAAGCAAAAGGCATGGATGAGCTAATCAAGTTATTTATTTGAACATCCTTACCTTTGGTCAATGGTCTTAAGGATTCCAGTACAAATTCTGAAATCAAATTTAGGTCAATAGGTTTTTGAATGATTTGCAGCTCATTATTTTTCAATTTTGAAAAATCAAGAATATCATCGATGAGAGCACTGAGGCGTCTGCCACTATTGATAATCGTTTCTAAATTGAAAATACTTTTTTTATTGAGATTGCCAGCAGCGCCTCCTACCAGTGACTCTGCGATACCAACCATGCCATGCAATGGCGTTCTAAGTTCATGACTAGTGTTGGCAAGAAATTCATCTTTCAATTTATCAAGACGACTTAATTCAAGATTTTTTTCTTTCAATTGTTTGGACATGGTTTCTACTTGCTGAAAGGACTGCAAGAATCTTAGTGAAAGCATAGCAGATTGAGAGAAAATGAAAATAAAAAGACCCACTGGAATAATATCACCGGTTTGAATGACCTCATTGTTGTGCAAAGCATCGTTAATGATTGCTGCCATGAAAAAAACATAGCCAATGATTGCGACAATCACACCGGAGCGTTTATTTATAAGTGCACGAATGAAGACAATAAATACATATATCATTGTTATAATGATAAACAGAAATTGGTATAAAAGACTATGGGAATATATTTGCGCATTTGTAATGAGAATGAATAGAGTATCAATAGTGCTAAGAATCAGAACGCCCCGCGCGAAATTTTTGGATCCTTCATTAGGATATATAGAATTGATAAAAATGGACATAATTGATGGTCCCAAAGCCATACATAAATAAATAATTTTTTCTTCCCATTCCCAACTGAAATCAGGAAAAAGAGCAATAAAAAAAGTAGCTCCAACAAAAAGAGTGTACATGGCAATTAATGAACACAGTACGCCAAAAAAAACAGTGCTTTTGTCCTGCGGCCGTGCGTAAAACAAAAAGAAATGATATAGAGCAATAATCAGAAGGGCACCAAAAATGATCAAATCGATCGCTAGCTGGTTGTCTTTTTTTGCTTGTATGGTATGTATATGACCTATTTGAATGCTGTACCAGCTACCACCTCGTACATGATGAAAATTTGATATTTGTAGAACAAAATCCAAAGTATCTGAATGATTGTGAAAATAACTCCAACGATAAAGCCACTGGGGTTTGGATGTAGATTGATTGGTGCCAACAATCCCATTTTGGGCAATGAGTTTGCCATTGACCCATAGTTTATAGGCTGTGTTCATATAAGGAATTTCAATTCCGAGATCAGTAGGAATATTTTTGCCTTTCACTTTTAGGCGAAAAGTAGCGTACCCTTGACCGGGTAGTTCTGTGCCATTGTGTTCGAGGTTGTTCCAAAAAGTTGGCATTTGAATATAGTTATGAATTTGCTTCATATTTCCATTATTTTCATTGGAAAAATCTTGCGGAGTTATTAGTTTGTTCCAATAAAATTGCCACTGACCATTCAAAGAAACAATTTTGTCTTTAGTGAAAGGACTGTCGCCTAAGTCAAGAATGCCTTTTTCAGCAAGAATCGGTTTTTCTGACGGCCCTGAGCACGATACCAGACTTAATACTATCAGACTAGTTGAGAACAAAAAGTACAAAAAGTAAATGTTGATTTTTATCATTGTGCGCAAATCCTAAATAAAATCTTAATAAATTTCCTGAGATTGTCCTTCAGGCCGTTAGTTTTTAATTATTAGTTGAAAAATTGAAATCTCCAAATTTTTGTAATTTTGTAAAAATCAAAAAAATAAGGAAGGTCAAATGAAAGAAGGCAAATCGACTGAAATAAGTCAATTAAAAAATTTTCTAAAAACATGGGGCTATCAAAAAAGCTAATTTGAATATTTCTATATGCGTAGGAAGTGCATATAAAAATGCCCATTCAGAATCCTGGAATAATATAATATGTATAGACCACTTTCAGCTTTAGGTAATAAATCACCTTTGCAATTTATGATAGAAAAAGAAAAAAATAGAAAAAGTTCTTTACAGTTTTAGGGGTGCAGTCCGGGCTCTATTTAGCGAAATGCTTGGGAGGCTACCTGTAACCATAAAAGACACATGTGCGAAGAATAAAGAAGAAAAAAACTTGCCCTTTAAGAACGCCCGCCGTTCATGGCGAGCTGAAAGAACTGAAACGATGCAAATAAAGAACTTGTATAAAAGGATTTTACAGAAATGACCAAACAAAAATACTCTCTATCCTGGCTTGAAGGTTTCCTCATGGATGCCTGCGATATTCTGCGTGGCAATATGGATGCCTCGGAATTTCGTGAATACATTTTTGGAATGCTGTTTCTAAAACGCCTCAGTGATAAATTTGATGATGACAGGGCAAAAAGAAAAAGTGCGCTTGAAAGGAAAGGCCGAACACCTGCACAAATTGCAGATGATTTGGAAAAGCCAAATGTCTATGACTACTATGTGCCCGAAAAAGCACGCTGGAGCCAAATTAAAGACCTGAAAAAAAATGTGGGTGATAAACTCAACAAAGCTCTTGCCGTACTTGAAGATGCCAATGAAGATAAACTTCTGGGTGTTTTAAAAAACATCAACTTTAACAGGACAATCGGCAAAAATAAGAAAACTCTGACCGATGAAACACTGGTCGATTTTATTCTTCACTTTAATAAAGTAGAACTGCGGGATACTAATTTTGAATTCCCTGACCTCTTGGGCGCGGCTTATGAATACCTGATTAAATACTTTGCTGACAGTGCCGGAAAAAAGGGTGGTGAATTTTACACTCCAAGCGAAGTGGTAAAACTCATGGTCAGTATTCTTGAACCTGGTGAAGAGGCCGAAATCTATGACCCCACCATTGGTTCGGGCGGTATGCTGATACAGTCAAAAAACTATGTAGAATCACGCTATGGTAGTTCAGACAAACTTAGTTTTTACGGGCAGGAGCTTAACGGAACAACGTGGTCGCTTTGTAAAATGAATATGCTCTTTCATGATATACACGATGCCCAGATACTCAACGGTGACACCATCAC
>CAZCVM010000019.1:14374-17157 GCA_964501965.1 uncultured Leptospiraceae bacterium
CATATCGATCAGGGCGAACTGATGCGCTTTGACATTGTGATTGCAAATCCGCCTTTCTCACAAAACTACGGCACCATCAAAAATTTTCGCGACCGTTTTAAATACTGGATGCCCACCAAGAAAAAAGCTGATTTTATGTTTGTGCAGCACATGATAAGTGTGCTTAAAAACAATGGCCGCATGGCGGTGGTTATGCCCCATGGTGTACTCTTTCGGGGCAGTGAAGAAAAGAGCATGCGTAAATGGATGGTTGAACAGGGCATTCTTGAAGCGGTCATTGGTTTACCACCGGCGCTGTTTTATGGTACCGGTATTCCTGCTTCCATTCTTATTATCAATAAAGCAGGTGCAGAGAGCAGAAAAAAAGTTCTGTTCATTAATGCTGACCGAGAATATAAAGACGGAAAAAACCAGAACAAACTGCGCCCCGAAGATATTTCGAAAATTTCTTATGTGTATCATAAAAAAGCAGATGTAGAAGGCTATTCAAAGAATGTGCAACTGGCAGAACTTGAAAAGGAAGAGTTTAATTTTAATATCCGCCGTTATGTGGACAACTCGCCTCCACCAGAACCGCAGGATGTTCACGCGCATTTGCATGGCGGAATCCCTGAAGTAGAAATAGAAAACCTTAAGCCTTATTTTATAAATTATAGCGGAGTAAAAGAGGAACTGTTCAAGAAAGCCAAAAAAGGTTATTTCAAATTTTCCAAGGCAGTTTTAAAAGAATACCGGGACAAGCTTAAAGAGATAAATGCTGAGATAAAAGCGGCCAATAAAGAAATTGGTAACTTAACAAAAAGAATAAAGCTCGCTGGCAATGATAAGGTATTGCAAACTGAAAAAATCAGTTTGGAAAAACAGGTGCAGGAATTGGAAACCAGCAGGGATGAAATTGAGCAGAAGCTTGCCACTCATACAGAATATGAAGCTAGGCTGCGTGATGCCAAAAAGGTGATTAAAGAGATTAAAGACCGCAAGGAAGATCTGATTGCAAAAGCACGGGAAAAGATTACACCTGATGAAGCCAAAGAGTTAATTCTTGCCCGCTGGAAAAATGTACTAAGCACCACGATTATGGCTTATGTCGCAGACTATCAAAGAGGATTTTTAATCCGGCTGGAAAATCTGTATGAGAAATACACGGTGACGATAAATGAGATTTTGGCGGAACGGGAAAAAGAGAGTGTCCAGCTTGCCGGATTTTTGAAGGAGTTGGGATATGAATAATTTTGTTTTATCTCTCTTACCTCCCTCTGTTGAGTTAGAAACAAAAGCCGTTCTTAAAAAGTGCGCTCAGGCAAATCGGTTTTTATCAGAATTAAAAGGAATCTGTGGCACCATTCCCAATGAAAGTATTTTAATAAATACACTTTCCATTCAGGAAGCAAAGGATAGTTCGGCTATTGAGAATATCATCACCACCCATGATGACCTGTTTAAAGAATATCTCTTTTCCGAATATATTTCTAATGCAGCCGTGAAAGAAGTTCACAATTACGCCATCGCTCTGAAAAAAGGGTACGAACTGGTGCGTGAAACCGGTCTTCTGACCAATAATACGATTCTCGCGATTCAGGCGGAACTGGAAAAAAACAGAGCTGGGTTTAGAAAACTGCCCGGTACCGAACTCAAAAATGACAGGACCGGAGAAAGTGTTTACACACCACCCCAAAATCCTGCTGACATTGTTTCTTTAATGGCTAATCTCGAGAAATATATTAATAATGATGAACTCTCAGCCGTAGAACCGCTTATTAAAATGGCTGTTATTCATTATCAGTTTGAGAGTATACACCCCTTTTATGATGGGAACGGCAGAACTGGTCGTATTATTAACATCCTCTATATGGTTCAAAAAAAACTCCTCAATATTCCTGTTCTCTATCTTTCCAGGTTTATCGTTGAAAATAAAGCAGAATATTACCGCCTTCTTCAAAGTGTTCGAACGGATGGTGATTGGGAAAAGTGGTTATTGTATATGCTCGAAGGTGTGGAATCTACTGCTAAAGAGACCATAACGATCATTCAAAATATTCATCGTCTGATGATGGATTATAAACATAGAATCCGCAAAGAGTACAAATTTTACAGCCAGGATCTGCTTAATAACCTTTTTTGCCATCCCTATACCAAAATTGATTTTATTACCAAAGACCTGAAAGTGACCCGAAAAACAGCGGCAAAATATCTAGACCAATTAAGTGAAGGCGGATTTTTACGAAAAGAGAAGATAGGGGTTAACCACTACTATGTTAATGAGCCATTATTTAAACTTTTTACCCAAAGGAGCCTTTGATATGAGTAAAAAATCAGAAAATTTACCCATAACAAGTGGCTTATGGGTAAAAAACGGCCTTATGAGATGCAGTGTGATGGGTTTGGCGGAACGGGAAAAAGAGAGTGTCCAGCTTGGTTCGTTTACTAAGCAAAACCGAAGTGAAGGAGTTGGGTTATGAGTGAGTGGAAAGAAAAAACCTTTGAAGAGGTTTGTTATGTCGATATGGAATGTCTTCCAGCAAAAACTTCAAGTAATTTTGAATTTATTTATATTTCACTTTCAGATGTCGATGTAGGTCGACTTTTGCCAACTGTTAGCAAAACAAATTTTAGGCAAGCTCCCTCAAGAGCCAGGCGAGTAGTGCATTCAAAAGATATACTAATGGCAACTGTCCGTCCAAATCTACAAGCATTTACTTATATTAATGATGTTAATACTCCCACAATTGCATCTACAGGTTTTGCTGTGCTTTCTGAGAAGGAGAATTACTCTACACGGTATA
>CAZCVM010000020.1:0-15958 GCA_964501965.1 uncultured Leptospiraceae bacterium
GCTCTCACTCGGGACAATCAAACGATCCAGCATTTTTTTTTGCGTTGGGCAGTGCCCTTAAAACAAAACCAAAAAAAATATTTGAGCGAGGCAATAAGTCCTTTTTTGCAAAATACAATAAAAAATACAAAAAATACAAAAAATACAAAGAATGACAATATATCCTGGGCAAGACTGTGGCAGTCTCTGCTGCAAAATGCTGCTGGCAAAATCCAAATGCGCAGCGTGGTTTCGCGCGGTAAAGTTCAAAATACTGCTGCCATTTCTATAGATCAGAAGCAGCAAGCGCAAATCCTAAATATTTTTCAGAAGAACGCAATGTTTCAACAGCAAAAGGGCAATCGTTATGCTTCTAATGTTTGGTCTTTGGCCGGGAAAAATATCTGGCTGGCTATGACTGCCCGGCATTTGATTTGGGCGGATCATCGACCATTGATCGATATAAGTGCCAGAGATGTGGTCATTTGCCGTAAGGTTCCTATAGCAAAAGATATGACAATGTCCTGGTATCCGGCTTTGGTGAGCCGGATACAAAATTTGCCCAATGATTGGTTGCTTGCCAGCCAATTCCTGCAGGGTATAAAAAAGGTTCAATGGAGTGTGGCGGCAAACGCAAAAGGGATTGAGCTTGACTTTTTTGTTTATCCTTATTAATTCGATTTGATGAATTCGTTTTGTTTGGATAGAGGCAAAGGAAGGAAAAGTCCGATGACTGGAAAACAAAAAGCAGAATTGATCCGGCAAGGCAATGCCTGTTTCAATGATAGACGGATCAAAGAAGCAGTTTCATTTTTTGTCAAGGCGGAGTATAAGGACGGTTTAGCCAGAATTGGCGATTATTTTTTTTATGAAATGAGTCAGCCTTTGAAAGCATTGCCGTTTTATCGCAAAGCAGAGCACAAAGCAGGATACGAGGCCATTTATCAAAAGATGGCAATGGTACTCCAAAAGCTGCTTTATACAGATGAACTTGGCGAAGATTGGGACCAATATCTGACAGAGCAAACAGAATTGCTAGACAAAGATATCCAGGATCAAAAGCAGCAAAAAATTGAGGAACGAAAACAGCATTTGCAAAGTGACGCAACCTTTAATGAGCAAACACAAAAAGATTTGATTGACGGAGGATTTGGGAGTATAGATTTTTCCACAAAGCCTTTGTCCAAAGGCAAAGTCACGGAACTGGAAAAATTGAGAAATAAATTAAAATCATTGGAATAATACAGAGGGAAAGATGAAAAACACTGCCGCAAATAATAGAAAAAATGAACGGAGCCGAAAACGTATTGTGATCGATAAAAAATTCCAATTTGGGTTGGTTTTTAAGGTTTTGTTGCCCCTTTTACTATTGGTAATAGTTGTGTTTATGGCCGCGTACTGGCTGATTGGTCATTGGCAGGAATCTTTTCATTTTACGACCTATCAACAGTTTTGTGTTGGAGTATGCTCTCTGGCTCAAAAATATTTGGGCACTCATATTGTACCTGCACAAAATTTTTGGTCAATGTTATTGTATTTGATTGTTGGTATCGCAGCAGCGTTTGTTGTTTTTGTTGTTCTTTATTTGGGTATTGTTTTTTTGTATTTGAGTCACCGGATCATTGGTCCAGCCACGCGTTTTGAAAAAGCATTTTCAGATATTTTAAAAGGCAATCTGGCCAATCGTATTCAATTGAGAGAAAAAGATGAATTTAAAGATTTGGCCAATCATTACAACAATATGGCAGAAACCTTGCAAGATAGAATCCGAAGAATACATAAATTCAATCAGCATTTACAAAATACAATTTTGGAAATGCAGCAAAATCCTGACAATGACAAGGAAAGCTCTTTGGAAAAGATATTGGAACTTAGTCAGGGGATTGAGGAAGATTTAAACAATTTTACTTTAGAATAAATATCCTGATTGAATATCCATAATAAGATTTATCGAACAATGGCCATAACAGCAATAAATCAATGATTGTTGAGACCATAGGTGGAAAATAAAAGCTCATAGACTCTTTCATCTAAGCTTTTGACGCGGCTGACAATCTCGCTGATGGCCATATTGTTTTTGTCCTGAATAAAGAAATAGTCCAATAACCATAGGTAATGATTGAGCAAACGGGGCAATATTTTTGAATGGTCAGAATTGTTTCTATAGGCTTCTTCCAGGTTCATAGTGTTTCTGTTGAGATCCTGCAATTGGCTATTGGACAAGCTGCGTTTGACTGTGAACACACCCAATAACGCGCCAAATACTGGCAGCCATTCAGCAAGGTCCTGGTTTTTGATACCGGATTCTTTCATTTCCGCGAGAATTTTTTGTGTTGGGGTATTGTTTAACAAATGAAGAGGAATTCGCTCTGGATTGATAAAAAACGCTTCCCGCAGCATTACCATTGCTCTATGATTGTTGTCCGCCTGGTAATATGCTTCGCCCAAATATGCCAGGATCAGTGCGTCATCTTTGCGCAAAGTACGCGCCGCTTCCAAAGCCTGAATAGCATAATCCCAGTCTTTTTCTTGTAAAAATATTTCGCCGATTTTGGTTAATATGCCGTGCTGGTTTTCCAATGAACGCTGTTCACTGGTTAGAAAAGGTAATATAGAAGACACTTGCCGGTGCATAAAACGCAAAATACCCGGATAGACCTCGCTGGTTTGCAAATCATATTTGTCTGTATAGTCTTCAAACACTTCCCATTGGTTCATCAATTGCTCGATGTATTTTTCATCCTTGGCTTTTTTGTGCAAAATGTCTAGTCTATTGAACCAAAAGTTGGCAATACGATAACCGCATTGCGCGTTCAAGTGGTCTGGATTGTTGTCCAGCATTTCACTGAAATATTGCAAAGCGCTTTTGAAATCGCCATTTCCGAGAAGTTTATTTCCATTTTCCATAGTATTATAAAGGCATTGATTTGATTTATGGTTATCTCTATAGTTTTTTTTATGTTAGCTGCTTGTCAATTTAATTTTCTTGTACACAATATTATTTTGTATTGACCGTATGGGCAGAGTTCAAAAAGGTTTTCTTATGATAGTATTTGATGAAAATTCAAATTTTGTTTTTAGTGCCAAAGATAAAAGGGTTTTAACTATTGGTACCTTTGACGGTATCCATCTGGGACATCGCCGGATTTTGTATATGATGCGCCGGATAGCGAGAAAGTCCGGTGCGAAAGTATGCGTTATCACATTTTATCCGCACCCCAGGAAGCTTTTGTATGAAAATTCCAATGTAAGCACAATCACTTCTTTTACAGAAAAAATAAAATTGCTGGCCAAGCTTCGAGTGGATCAGGTCATGCTTTTGCATTTTACTCCGGAATTGGCAGCTTTGACTGCGGATGAGTTTTTTGCCCGTTTTATTGTGGGTGAGAACCAGCCAATGCATGTGGTAATGGGGTATGATCATGCGTTTGGTAAAGGAAGAAAAGGCGATTTTGCTTTTATGGAGCAAAAAGCTTTGCGTTATGGCTTTGGATTGTCGCATGTTGGACCTCGGGAAATTGGAGGAAAACCGGTTAGTTCCAGCCGCATTCGGTATTTGTTGAGCCAAGGCAATTTGGATTGGAGTCACCGGCTTTTAGGGAGACGATATAGTATGCGCGGCGTGGTCGTAGCCGGCGCGGGCAGAGGTAAGAGTTTGGGGTTTGCCACTGCCAATTTGCGCCCGGATTTGGATGATAAATTGATTCCCCGTGATGGAGTTTATGAAGCGGTGGTGTATTTGCCCAAGCAAAAGGCTATGTATTCTAGTGTTGTCAATATTGGCAATAATCCCACTTTTAATGGTATGGATCGAAGTATTGAGGCTCATATTTTGGATTTTGATCAAGATATTTACGATGAAACCATAGAACTTATTTTTTTGCGTTTTGTGCGCCATGAAATACGTTTTAGTTCCATAGAAAAGCTGCGTGACCAAATACAAAAGGATATAGCCCTAGTCAACAAATCGCATATTTCAAGAATTCATCCAATATCTGATTCTATTTTGTCAATGGTGGATGTTCAGGTGGCCAATTTCCGTACCCATGAGTATTTTGCCGGGTTTTAACCCTGATTTGGGAATAAAAATGCCGGATTTGAATAAAACAATCACTGTGGAACCTAAATGGAATGTCCCCATTTCATCGCCTGTTTTTAAATAACTATTTTTTTGTCTTTGCCAATGAAAACCGGAACGCCACCAGGTATTGCTCTGGATATCTGTATAAGCTAAACTCATTTTGCCGACATTCAATGCGCCGACCATAATAGTAGCTGTATCAATTTGCGCTATGATTGTTTCGTCAGATAATGCTTCTGTGTTTTCATCCAATGAGCCGGATTGTTGGTAAGTAATCATCCGTTCATTGACCGCAAATAGACGTTGGACATGATTGACTGCCCATTCATTGACTGGCCACAATTTTCCGGGAATATATGCACTGCCCGCAATGGCCCCACAAATAGGGCTGTGTATCCGGTGATAGTCCTGCGGAGAAAGATAGAAAGTTAAGAAGAAGCCATTTGAAAATTGGTCGGCAAGTGTCGAATTTTGTAAAAAATCTGCCAGGGTATAGGTAAAACCTTTGGCCTGGATTAAGGATTGGTTGGAATCAATGGAACCAAATGAGCTAAGCATACCATCCACCGGGCTGATTGCGATAATATTTTTTTCTGGCAATGGCCGCAATCCTGGTTTGAGTTTTCTAGTAAAAAAAGCGTCCAAGTTTGGGTATTCAGATACCGGCTTTTGCGCATCTGATAATCGGATACGGTATTTACGGGCAAATCCGCCGATGATGAAATTTCGTAAAAATTTAGGTATGTATATGCGCATGATTATTCCTGCTATTCGAGATATCAGGTTTTTAGGTAGCATTGCTAAGATTGGGTACATGCTGCGGTCCTTTTTCTTTTTTATTGGTCTATACAATTTTTTGATTTTAGCCAGTCAATTCAATTATTCCTGCTTCTGCAGTTCAGTAATGCGAATATAGTTATTTAAAAATAGTTATTTAAAGTCTACGAGAAGAAAAATAAAAAAAATCGCTGTTTTTTGGGACAAAATACTGTGTCCGCACCTCTTTTAATAGTAGAACAACAATTTTTGTGAAGAGGTGTTTTATGAAAGTCCACTCAAAACCCAAAGCATACGCGAATC
Organism: uncultured Leptospiraceae bacterium; assembly: GCA_964501965.1. Lineage (GTDB taxonomy): Bacteria > Spirochaetota > DYNZ01 > DYNZ01 > DYNZ01 > CAZCVM01. Next base: position 5,141 of record CAZCVM010000020.1, read on the forward strand.
ATACCAGTGTGAGCCTAAAATCAAAGCATAAAGAAATCTTAGTGAATACTGCGACTCAATACGGGGTTTCTGTTAATGATCTTATGGTCCTGCTGCTTCGTTATATGAATGAACGCGCTTTTTCTATTGTAGAAAAAAGAAATAGGGTAAAATACCAGATGCCCGAAGGAGGTGTCGAGATTGTAAATTTGTATATTGGTCAAAGGGATTATGAGAAGAATTTGGATACGCGCCGGTTTGCGAAGGTTTCTGTTTCATGGCTTTTAGGATATGCTATTGATCATTTTTTAGCAATTATTCTTCAAAAAATTTTTGAAAGTATTCAATCCGGGAAGAAAATTTTAAATAACTATGTTGGTGCCCAGACTTTTTTAGTCAAAAAATTTCCAAAAAGACTTAGAATGGTGTCTATTTGGTATCCGCAAGAAGAATAACCACGCAAATCGCGATAATTAGAATTGATTTGACATCGTGCTTGAAATGTATAAATTGGATAGAAACGCATTTTGTCCAAACCGGAGGCTGACTTTGTTAAAAATATTATTCATTCTATTAATTTTCTTTTTTGTTTTCTATTTTTTAAGAATATTACAAATGCTATATCGTGCCAAAAAAGAAATGGACAATATTACAATTGAAAAATTGCGGCAGCGCATGAAACAATCTGATCCTGAGGATCATTCCGGTCCATCAGATGGCAAAACCTATGAACTAGACTCCAAAAATTACAAAATTGAGGATTGACCGATATGATCCGATTTTTTATGAAGAAACGGATTTTGGTGATTAAAGGTTCTTTGAACCTTTGGGTTCGTTTTATTCTTTTGCTTGGGATCATGTCAGTTATGATGATTCAATGCAAAAGTCTGACTCCTAAACAAAAGCTCTATCAGGCGAGAGATCAGTATCTTCAAGGTAAAAAAGAACAACTAGAAACCATTCGATCTTTTACAGAAGAAAAAAAAAACATACCACAAGAGCAAGCTGGGGCTGACAAACAATTGCGTCGGGAGGCTGTGGCTGTTCTAGCGAATTTGCCGGCAAATGGCAAAATTTGGCCTATATTGGTTTCTCTGACCAAAGACAAAGAATTGGCTCCGTTGGCTTTTGAAGCATTGCAAAAAAGGCAACCTTCGGAAGCACTTCAGCCCTTGATAAAGCTGCATGGCGAACAGCCCACAGATATTTTTATCATTACGCTGGGTTATTTGCGCAATGAAAACGCAATTTCTTACTTAAAAACATTTATTTTGAAAAATCCTTTGCAGGAATCCATTGGTATCAATGCTTTATTGTCTTTGGATCGGCTGGGCAGTGAACGAGCTAGGCGCGTTATTGCGGAGGTTGCTTTGAGCCGCCAGGTGCCGTCTATATTGCGGGCAAAAGCTGTGTCATTATTGGATTGGCGTGATCAGGGTTTTGTCCAAAAAACCTGGCGGACATTGATTCAGGAGACTGATCAGGAGCTTTTGCTGCGCAAACAAGTCCAGGATTCATTGCTTCGTAAAAAAAATACGATACAGGCAGGCGAGAAAATTATTTTGGATTTTTTAATTGGCTGGTATCGAAAATATCAAAAAGACAATAAGGCTGATTTGGATCAAAGCTATATGACATATTTGGTTCAATTGTATGCTGGCCTTGCTGACGTAAGTGAAAAAACTGCACGAAAGAGAATGGCAGGTGCAAGACCGCGCATTGTCAGGAAAAATTATGTCCCGGTATTGTCACGCAATCAATGGATGGCTCAGATCAATAGGTCTGCGAGGTTGCAGGGGATTACCTGGAATGCGTCCAAAGGCAAAGAAGTGCTGGCCAGGGCTCAATCAGGTATTGCTAAAGCTGCATTGGATAGCGGTGTCCGTTTTCAGCAAGTGTATAAAATTTTGAGTAGATATTATCCGCAAAAGACTTATCATGATTTGAAACGTTTTTTTCGAGACACAAAAAATACGGATTTGGTTCTGTCAATCATTGTTCGTGATGCTGTAAAACGCTATAAGATGAAAAATTATGCTGTATACTATTTGTCATCATTGTTGGAAATATCTCGGCAAGACGCGAGTCTATTGCTGCACAAATATTATTGATGTTTCTTCAATGAAAAATGTTTCTTTTTGTTTGTATATATGAATAGAGAGTGGTATAATGAATAAAGATACTAGTGGTTTCTTGTATTATTATTTGCATAGAGGAAATTTTGTCGCATTTTTGTTGATTATTTTAATTTTTGTGATTTTGGTTTTGTCTGGTATGGTAAGCTGCTCCGCAGAAAAAGGACATTTTGGTTTTGGTTCATCCAGGCATAAAATACGGGCATACAAATCAACACCTGTTTTTATGTCCAATCAGGAAATGTATTGGGCTTATCAAGTGAAAGGAAACTTTACTCTCAATCTTTTTGGAGTCAAATTGGAACGCAATGAATTGAGATGGTTGCATATTGAAACAGTAAGTCTCAAGGCGGATCCTGAGTTTGCGGTTTTGTCCATGAAATATCCTCCAATGAAACCAGGACTTTATCGTATCACAATATACCATAAACAAAAGGTTTTAGATATTGGTCATTTTCGGCTGGTCTCTCCCGAGGATTTTCGATAATTTATTTTTCATATTATTTTAATAGTATTTGTTGATTTATGATTATTTTATATTTTATGAATTATGCTTTGATTCGCTAATATTTGACGTATTCTTTGACGGACAAGCAATCTCCTGGCAGCAATTTTTGAAGGACAATCCGTCAATGAGGGGTCGCGGAAAGGTACTTGATCTTGGCAGGGTAGGCTTCTGACTGATGCTTCATCATAAGTCCTCTGATTTGTTTCAGTGCCATGTAAAGCTAATGTAGATTGCTTTTTTTTGCCTATACCAGACAAAACGAATGTTTTCCAGCCAGAGCGAACGAGTGCTGAGCGGATTTGATTCGCAGCAGAATATGTTATTAGGGCGGCATGAGGCGAGCTTTTTTGGCGGACAAGGTAAAAAATATCCTGGCTCCAAAGTTCAGGATTTGATCCTGGCGAAAAAGGATCCCATAGCCAAAAATGAATGCTTTGATCTGGCAGCTTTCGCAATTGTTTCCGGGCATCTCCCAAGAAAAGACGGGCGTGGATCAACTCATTGGTCTGATGTTGCGAAACAAGACGTTGCAAAATTTTTTGGTAGGGCCTTAATTCTTTGGGGTATTGTATTTTTTGGGATAGAGGCATTGTGTCTTTTTCAAAAGAAAAAATAGATTGTATCGGTATATTGTAGTTATGAGCCAAAAAGAAACATAATAAAAAATTGTATCCTAGGCCCAGTCCCATATCAGCTATACGCAATTGCTGATTGCTTTGTGCGGTATTGTATATTTGTATTATGGTGTTTCCATAAAGCTCCATTGTCTCCTGCCAGGCACCGTTTAGACTGTGATAGTGTTGCAGGTATTTGGTGTTATACGCAGTTTGGCTTCCGTCTTGACAAAGAGTCATAGATATATATTTTTTCATTGTCAATATTTTTTAGCACAAAATTTATCCCATAAGTCACAAATGGTATCCAAAGCGAGATTGTAAAGAATTTTGCCATGTTCTGCGTTGGCCATTGCCGGGTTGGAGCCCATGTTGCCAAATGGGAATATTTCTCGAAAACCATCAGGGCTTAATGGCCAGGCAAATTCTGGCATTTGTGTTTCATAGTCATTTTTTACTATTGGCTTGGCAGATCCGTTTCGATCTTGGAAAGCTTCAGGAAACAGATACCGGGTGATGCTAATTTCTGACACTGTGGCATGTTGTCCGTTATCAGAGCCAAACAGTTCTTGTTCTTTTTGTTTCACTTCAGCTAGATGCCACCAGCTTACAATTTCTGTTTTTATGCGCATGCTATGACTTAGCTCTGCGCAGGCAGCAGTGATTGTCGCGATATTTCCGCCATGTCCATTGATAAAGAAAAAATGCTCAAAGCCATGTTGGAAAAGTGAAGAGAGATAGTCTTTCAAATAAAGTATCAATGTAGATGGCTGCAAGCTAATGGTACCGGCAAAACATGTATGATGTATGGCTATCCCGGTCGCAATACTTGGTCCTACCGCGATTTGTTTGCGTTTCCCAATGTCCCGCGCGATTGCCTGGGCTATGAGATGATCTGTTCCCAAAATCCCGTCTGGGGAATGCTGCTCTATGCTGCCTATTGGTAGAAGTATACCTTTATTTTCTTTTAGATATTTTTCAATTTCTAAATATGTACTCAATTCTAATAGCATTTTTGTTCCTTATTGTTTTATGATTTATGGGCAAATCCATATTTGTGCTTCCATTTTTCAATAATATTTCAATATTTTTGAGTACTTTCTTGATAGTTTTTGGGAAAAAAAACAAGAAGATTAAAAAAATATTTGTACTGAAAAAAGATTTATTATTGTTGGATATATAGGATAAAAATATTTGTGCTTTATTGGTTTGTATAGTTTATTTTTGCAAGGATTGTGGCTGGGGTTTTGTATGTGGGATTTTTTTATCAAGGGTGGACCTCTGATGTGGCCCATATTGTTGGCTTCGGTGTGGGCTTTAGCAATTATTATGGAAAGATTTTGGTTTTTTTTTCAAGCAGAGCGCCATATTTTGATTCCGTGGCGTGAATCAGTCCATTTTTTTGAAAAAGGCGACCAGGAAAAAGCATGGCAATGGCGGGATCAAATCAATCATCCTATTCGAGAACTGATGGGCCTGAATTCAAAAGAAGAGTTGCAAGCAGGTGTCTCTCGATGGGGATCGGTTTTGCTGCGGTCAATGGAAAAGCATTTGCGCTCATTAGCTATTATTGGCAATATTAGCCCCATTTTGGGTTTGCTGGGTACAGTGACTGGTATGATACAGGCTTTTATGAAGATTCAAGAATTGAAAGGCCAGGCTGATGCAGCTCTATTGGCCGGCGGAATATGGGAGGCTTTGCTAACAACGGCTTTTGGTTTGGCAGTTTCCGTGCCAGCTCAAATTGCGTATCATTATTTTGAGGGCAAAGTTGACGAGATGCAAGATCAGGTGCAAAGTATAGGCCAAAGAATGATTGATAAAAAAAACAATAAACCATGACAATCAAAACGGCCCAGGATTAATATGATGTTCAGTTTTTCTAGACGAAAAAAAGCCAATTTCAATATGAATATTACTCCATTGATTGATGTGGTTTTTTTGCTTTTACTTTTCTTTATGCTAACGTCGCAATTTGTTAAAAAACCAGGGATAGAAATTTCTTTGCCGGTTTCCAAGTCCGCAGTGTTTCAAAAAGACAATGATATTCAAATTTATATCGCAAAGTCCAATCAACTGTTTTTTAATAATAGAAAGGTTTCCATAAAACAATTAGAAAAAAAATTAAGGAATCAATTGAGGAATCAAGGGAAGTTCCAGGCAGATAGTCAGAAAAATATAGAAGACAGCAAAAAACAAAATGCGGGCAAAATTGTTCGGATTACCGCTCAAAAAGATATTTCTATTCAGACGGTCATCCATGTTATGGATATTGTCCGGCAGACGCAAGCAAGCAGTATTATTTTGACTACTCAAAAAGTAGGCTCTGAACAATGAAGAATGGGCAATCCAGCAAAATTGCATTCTTTGCGGCTGCGGCTTTTTCAGTAATGCTGCATATAGGGCTGTTGGTTTTTTTTTCAAATAGTTTTTTAGATCAAAAAGACTGGGATGATGATGTTGTTTCGATTCAATTTCAGCCTTCATTTCAAGATGAAAGTATCGGAGCAAAGAAAAAAATAGATAGGAATGGTTTTCAGCCAAAGCATAATGATCATTCGAAAAATAATGCTGGAAATTTTTCTGGAAAACAAAGTAAGGAAGAATCTAATGACAATCAATTGTCCTCTTCGCAAAAAAATACTGCGGACAATAAAAAAAAAATATCTCAGTTTCGTAAAATGATAAAATCTCATCTTGTTCAATACCAATTTTATCCCTTCAGTGCCCGCGCCAATGGCCTGGAAGGCACAGTACAATTGCAATTTTTGCTTTTGTCTAATGGACAGACCAGAGATATTCGGATTATGCGCTCATCCGGCTTTACAATGTTGGACCAATCTGCTGTTAAGGCAGTCAAACAGGCAAATCCATTTCCCAGGATACCAGAAAAGTTTCAAAAGCAATCTATTCTTTTTCAAGTTCACCTGGTATACAATCTGCGCTATAATGAATAATAAAAATTGGATAGTAAATAATAATTTGTCAATGTTAAATAAAATTAGAAAGGTTTTTCGATGAAAATGGATACGCAATATGTATGGAAGCAAATGCTTAAGGATTTATCTGTTTATTTGGACCGGATTATTCTTGTGGCGGTATTTCTTGCTATCTATGCTGGTGTTATATTGATATTTCAACAAGGTAGTCTTTTTTTTGGCATAGTCGATTTTTCGTTTAGCATGGTATTTGCTATCCTGTATTTTTTCCGCGACCGAATCGGCATCAGTCCCAAAATTTTTATTATCAATGTTATGGTACTCAGTCATTCTATTTTTTCTTTGTATTATAGCGGGTTGGTGGGCACGGGAATAACTTTTTTGCTTTTGCTGCAAATTATTGCGATTGTTTTTTTTCAGATGAAAAATGCGATAATTATGGGTGTGCTGACAATTGGCATTGTGCTGTTCTTTGGATTGTTTTCGTATTTTGGTTATTTGGAATATGGTAATGATTTGTTGATAAAAATGAATCAGCCCAGTCAATGGCTTATTGTTGCTTTGGCATTATTTATTTTTTTTGTGATTTCGCTTACAATGATTTTTTATTTCCGAAAAAAATTAATAAAAAATATTGTTGATTTAGCTCAGGCCAATGAAGTGTTGTTATCTGCCAATGTGCAGCTTACGGAGTCAAAGAGGTTGACCGAGAAAATGGCTTTTTTTGATCCCATAACCGGGCTCCCCAATCGTTATAAATTTGAACAGTTGGTCCAGCAGCGAATTGATAAATATAATGGTAAAGGATTTATTTTGCTGATAAATATAAAAGGATTTCGGATTATCAACTCTATGCTTGGCTCTGAAGCAGGTGATAATATTTTGAAGACCATCGCCGAAGTACTTGGTTCTTTTTCAAATCAAAACAATATTATTGCCCGTTTGGGGAGTGATGAATTTGCTGCGTGGGTAGAAAATTGGGACGATGAAGTTTTGGACGAAAAGATTCTTAAATTTCACAAAGAATTTCATGATCAATTACCTCAAAACAATTTTTTGTCGCGCATAGAATTTTATATTTCCGCTGTAGCTTACCCGGATGAAGCGGCAACGCTTTCCCAGGGATTGAAAAAAGCTGGTATAGCGTTAAAATTTGCCAAGGATTCCCATTCTACCGGCGTGATGCGTTTTTTTGACACGATGACAGAAAGCGTGGAATCAGAAATGCAAATGCGCAAGTATATAGAAGATGCGGTCAAAGATCAGGAATTTTATCCAGTATACCAGGAAAAGGTTGATATAGACAGCCAGCAAATCGTCGGAGTGGAAGCTTTGGCGCGTTGGAAATCTGCTATTTTGGGTCCGGTCGGTCCTCAGGATTTTATTCCTATTGTGACCAGTTCGAGTTTGATATTCTCCTTTAGCCAATGGATGATTGAAAAGGTATTTTCAGATTTTTCTATATTGCAAGAGAAATACAATAAAAATTTGATTGTATCAATAAACATTTCTCCATTATTTTTTATTCGGGCTCGATTTGTCGAATATGTCGTTGATTTGGCCAATCAATATCAGGTCCCTGCACGGCAAGTAGTTCTTGAAATCACGGAAGATATATTTATTGATGATATGAAAAAAATCAATAGGATTGTACAACAATTGAGCAATGCAGGTTTTCAAATATCTCTGGATGATTTTGGCAAAGGATTTTCGTCGTTGTATTATATTTCCAATATTGATTTCAATGAGTTGAAAATCGACAAATCATTCATTGACAATATTGCTCATGATGAACGAAGTTTCGGCCTGTTTCAGTCGATTTGCAATATTGCTGATACACTGGGATTTCATGTTGTCGCTGAAGGCGTAGAAACGAAAGAACAAGTTGATAAAATATTGACAACGAGCTGTCACGTTGTTCAGGGATACTATTATTCTAGGCCTGTGCCGCTTTGATAGGAATAACCGAAATAATAGCGAGAATAGCAATGAATGGAATTTTTCCAGCGGATTGGGTTTTGCGATTTTATGGTTTTATGATTGAAGCATTCGCTGGACTCGGCGTATATTCGCTTTGGCTTTGGTATGGTTCGGATCTATCCGCAAGACTTGTTTCCAGGCCTGGATAGCGGCCTGGTATTGATTGTTGCTGTAGCGGGTTAATCCCAAAATATAGTATTGCCGGACCTTTGATTTTTGAGTAGCTGAAAGATTTGTGGTTTTCGCGGGCGCGGCATTTGGATTGATAGAGATCATTTTTCGCACGCGCGCTAGATTGGCAGCAGCCTGGAAATTCATAGGATCATTGTCCACAACTTTCTGAAAATAAACAATAGCCTGTTTGTATTTTTCCTGCCGATAATATTGCACTGCTCGGTTGTAATACGCTTTTAGTGTGGCTGGCGGCAAGGTAGCTTTTTGACTTTGTTTTTGTCTGGTTTGGGTACGAGCCAACAGGTCCTGGATACCGGCAAAATTGGGATCAATGTCGGCAATGATCATAAATTTATCGCGTGCTTGTTTGTATGATTTTTTGTTTAGTAAAATTTTTCCTTCTTCTATGACCCGTTTTGCCGCAGAGCGGAAAATATCCGGAGCCAGTTGTCTGTCACAGCGCAAAGATCCTTGCAATGCCATTTTGTTTTTCGGAAAAAGAAGCAGGATTTCATTCCATGTTTGTTTGGCCAGGCGGTATTTTTTTTGATTGTAAAAAGCGCGGGCTTTTTGGGCGATTGTCTGGACTAGAGCAAAAAACGGGGAGTTTTCATCGACTTGCTCTTGGCTTTTAATGTTGAGAGCTTCACGTGATCTTTGCAGCATTCTTTGTGCCTGGTTGTTTTCAGGATCAATTTCAATGGCTTTGCTTAGATTGGCAATAGCACCCTGGTAGTCTTCGGCATAGTAAGCGGCCATACCGTCTCGAATATAATCCGCAATTTTTTCTGCTTTTTGCCGTTCACGGGCCAGGTGCTGCTCTTGTTTCTTCTTTTTGGCGTAGGCGATTTTTTCATCAGTGTCTTTAAAGTCTGATATCAATGATTGAACATCCTGAAAAGCGTTGATAGCTTTATCGTATTTTTCTTTATTTAAATAGGATATTCCTTCATTGTACAACGATTGGGCTTGCATGACAATGCTTTTCTTATCGCGGTCAGCGCGGAGTTTGGCCATTATTTTTTGCTGTAGCTCAAATCCAGGTTTGTGTTTCGGTGCTATACGAAGCAATTCTTTTGTTGTTTGCAAAGCAATCCGCAATTGATTTCGCTTGTATTGGTTTTGAGCTTGCTGGTACAAAGATTTGATTCGCAGCTCGATCTGTTTTTGCTGGATACCTTTTTGCGCGCTTCGCAATCCCTCTTTTGCAGTCATGTCGCCTGGAGCAAACTTAAGTATCTGCTGGAACAAAAGTAAAGCTTTTTGGTATTTTTTATCCTGCAAAGCCTGATTGCCCTGTTTGAGCAATTCATCGCGTTTGGCTTTTTGTTTTTTTGCCAGATTGAGTCTATCAGCAGAAAATTTGTGGACTTGTTCCATCCGGTCAATGTATTTTTTGTATTTGTCCAGGTTTTGATTGTACGGGTCTTTGGAACGCATGACCCGCAATTGAGCTTTTGCTGCAATGATATTTTTTTGATCTATATAATGTTGTAGTTTGGTTTCGATACGCTGCCGTTCTATTTTTAAGTGAAAGGCTTTTTCCAATAAGGCTATGGCCTCAGTGTCATCTGGATTCTTGGCTAGCATATTTTGCAAAAGCAGGGCAGCTTGCTGAAATTGGTTGTGTTCCATCGCTATTCGCGCTTGTTTGTATACATCGCTTTTGGCAGATAATGCGGCATTGATTGGCCGGAAAAATATCGCAACAGCTAAAACAACGGTGAAAGGAAAAAAATAAAATTTGTGATTGTTTGCCGGCACGGTCTATGCTTTTCGTTTGGTTTTTATTTCCTGCAATATTTGCCACAACTTGGGTTGCGTAGGATTGATTTTCATGGCCCTTTTAACAGCATGTTCAGCCTGGTCCCATTTTTCCAAATACAAATAGGCCATGCTTTCTTCTATGACCATTTCTTCATCGATTATTTCTTCACCCATTATTTTTTCATCTGATATTTTTTCATCTATTATTTTTTTGTCAGAAACCGGGATGTTTTTGCTTTTTCCTTTTTTGGGGGAATGCTTACCGTTTTCAGATTGAGAATCGGTCACTGTTTCGCGGGGAAGATTTAAGGCCATTTGAATATTGTGTTTGGCAAATTCGTCGCTTGGGTTTTGTTTCAAAAGATATATGGAATGTTTCAGACTTTTGCGCCGGTCTTTGAGATCATTGCCATAAATCGCTGACAATGCCAGATGAGCATCTTTGTTATCAGGGTCATATTTGAGGGTTGTTTCAAAAAAGGAGGCTGATTTTTCTATTTCATTCAAAGAAAAATAAATCTCTCCCAGCAATGTGTAAACCGAAGCATATTCAGGATCGCGTTCTGTGATAAATTCGGCTATGGCCAGGGCTTTGACGGTTTCATCCAAATAAAAGAAATATGTGATTGCCAAATAATACCAGGCATCATTGTTTTCTTGATCAATGGCTATCGCGTAACGGATTTGTTCGACACCTTGTTCGATTTTTTCCTGCCGTATCA
>CAZCVM010000021.1:0-15853 GCA_964501965.1 uncultured Leptospiraceae bacterium
ATTTTGGAAAACATGGTGAAAAAAGTTTAACAAAAATTTAACGAAGAAAATGAAACAAAAATCAAACGTTAACTTTTAGTTTTATTTTTACTTTCATTGTTTTCTCCTGTTTATTATTAAAAATTTTTAGTTCAAAATTATATTTGACAATTTATTTAATAAGCTGGTTCATTTGCGTTATCGGCAGAATAATAGACAAAACAACAAATCCAACAGATATTGCCATAATAACAATGATCAATGGCTCCAGCAAAGATAAAAAGGCCTGGATATTGGTTTCTACTTCTTCTTCATATATTTCCGCGATTTTTATGAGCATATCATCCAATTTGTCCGATGCTTCTCCGGCGGCTACCATACCGGTCACCATTTTGGGAAAAATATTTTTGTTTTTTAGTGACCGCGCCAAAGATCCGCCGCTTTGGATTTCTTCAGCTACTTCTTCTATCGCTTTTTCGACATGCACATTTTGGACAATTTTTTTTACAATGCGCAGGGAGTCCAATAAATCAACATTGCTGCGCAGTAAAAGACCTAGATTGCGGGCAAATCTTGTGGTAACAATTTTGGCGTACATCGTGCGCGTGATTTTATTTTGCAGCTTAAAGATATCCCACTTCTTTCTACCTTCCAGCGTATGTATATAACGGTAAAAGCCATAGATCAAAAGTCCTATCAGGCCAAAAACAATAGGCCAATATTGACTAAAAAATTCGCTAAAATTTATGATCATCTGGGTCGGCAGCGGTAATGTGGCCTGAGAACGGGTAAAAACTTTGGTTATTTCTGGAACAACTTTGGACATAAGCAGAGATATTACCAGAATCATCATTACAACCATAAAAGCCGGATAAAGCATAGCTCCCTGGATTTTATTGCGGATACGATTGCCCTTTTCTTCCAGCTCGGCCAGGCGCAACATGATATCATCTACCCTGCCCAGGTTTTCTCCGGCTTGGATCATATATATATATAGATTGGAGAAAATCTGCGGATATCGAGTGAGTGCGCGTGACAATGCGGCTCCTTCCTGAACACTGTCCTTAATGTCCCAGATTATTTTTCTGAAATATTCATTTTCTGTTTGGTCAGCGATATCTCCCAATGAAGTGACCAGCTCCATACCGGCTTTCAATAAAGTGCCCAATTGACGCGAAAAAATAGCTCGGTCGCGCGCGGAAATCCGATGCAATAAATTGTGCCAGCGAGCTGTTTTGGTCTCTTCCTGTTTATCTGAATGGGAAGTGGTGGCTTTGGATTTTTTTTTCTCTTCGGAGATGGCAGAAATATATAGCCCCTGGTTTTTGAGCAATACTTTTGCCCCGGAAAGAGAGGATGCCTCGACAATTCCCATTTTGGTTTTGCCGTTTTTATCCAATGCTTTATAATTGTATATCATATACTAACCCTGACAACTTCTTCAATAGTTGTATATCCCTGAATTACTTTGATTGCCGCGTCTTCCCGCATAGGTCTCATGCCGTTTTCTATAGCAGCTTTGCGAATGGCACTGGTTGGCGCATTATCCATAAGCAATTCTTTAATAGTATCATTCATTTCTAAAAGTTCGTTGATCATCATTCGACCTAGATAGCCTGTATCTCGGCATTTATCGCAACCACGGCCATGAAATAAATTTCCACCGCTTAAATCCTTTTCCTCAATTCCCAATTTAACCAAATCTGCTTTTTCCGGTTTATAAGGAGTTTTGCAATGGCTGCAAATGACACGCACCAATCGTTGCGCCATAAAGGCGGATACAGAAGAATTGACCAAATATGGCTCTACTCCCATATCAACGATACGAATCAAAGAGCTGATCGCGTCATTGGTGTGCAATGTGGAAAAAACCAAATGTCCGGTCAAAGCTGCCTGTACAGCAATACGCGCTGTTTCTGCGTCTCTGATTTCTCCCACCATGATAATATCCGGGTCTTGACGAAGTATCGCCCGCAGGCCTCTGGCAAAAGTAAGATCTATTTGAGACCGAACATGCATTTGATTGATACCTTTGATCTGGTATTCGACCGGGTCCTCAATCGTCATAATATTTTTATCCAGAGAATTGAGCTCTGATAATGAACCATACAGGGTTGTGCTTTTACCGGAACCGGTTGGACCGGTTACCAATATTATTCCCGTAGTTCGCTGCATTTGCGCACGGTATCTTTCCAGAACATGGGAAGTAAACCCTAGTTTTTCCAATGAAAAGGAAGTATCAGTTTTGTTGAGCAAACGCATGACCACGCGTTCCCCCCAATAACATGGCAAAACAGATATCCGCATATCCAGATCTTTTTCACCAATACGCAATTGAATACGTCCATCTTGAGGCAGGCGTGTTTCCGCGATATTTAACCGCGCCATGATTTTTACGCGGCTAATAATTGCGGATTGGATTTTTTTGGGTGGTTTGAGCACTTCATGCAAAAAACCGTCAATGCGATAACGAATCATCAATTCTTTTTCAAAGGGTTCAATATGGATATCTGACGCTCGTTCAGAAACAGCCCGACTGATGATCGTGTCTACAAGCTGGATAATGGGCGAATCCGAATCTTGCTCCATCAAGTCTCTGGTTTCTTCCACCATATTGGATAAAAGGGACATGTCCGCTTTTTCCAGCCCATCCAGCATTTGATCCGTGCCGGATTGTTTTTTTTCAAAATAGTGTGTAATGACAGATTCGATTTCTTTGCTGGTCGAAATGATTGTTTTGATCCGGTATTCCGAATAGATCATGCGCAAATCGTCCAAAGGCTGCAACGCATACGGATCTTGAATGGCCACAGTCAACCATCCGTTTTTTTCTTGAACCGGCACGATAAGATAATTTTTTATAAACCGCAAAGGTAAACGAAAAAGCAATTCATTGTCCAACGACACGGTCAATTTTTTTTCAAAAGGGAGTCCGGTTTGCTTTGCCAGGCCTTCTTGTATACTTTCTTCATTGACAATCCCTTTGCTGATCAAGTATTCGCCAAGACGTAAATCCTGATGAGGCAGCTTGGCCAATACTTCAGCAAGCATATCTTTGGTGATGGCCTGTGCTTTTAATAATATTTCTCCCAGTGGAATTCTTTGCGTGATGCCAATTAAGCTCAATGGATCATCGACAGCTATATTGGCAGTGTTATTCTTTTTTTTGCTTTTATCGCCTGGTAAAGATTTTTGAGAAGTTGTTTTACGAGCCATTTACAATCCTATATATGATAGCTATCCATGAAATACTATTTTGATAGCAGCTTATTTGGTACGCCAATCATACAATTTGCGTATTCTTTCCAATTGAATGCGTTTTTGTTCTGTGATATTGCGCATATCTTCCGGAGAATTGATCAAATACGGGGTAATAAAAACAAGCAAATTGGTTTTATATGTGGTTTGAGTACGTCGCTTGAACAGCCAGCCCAATATCGGAATATCGCCCAAAATAGGAGTTTTGCGTTCGATTTCTGTTTTTTCTGATTGGATTAAGCCGCCAATAACAATGGTGTGCTGATTGCGAACAGTGATTTTGGTTTTTATATCACGGTTGGAGATTATGGGTGGCACATCTACCAATTGGGAGGTGTCTCCAATCAAAGCCTTTACCTCTTGATAAATGTCGAGAGTGATATAGTCGTTTTTATTAATATGCGGAGTGATTTTTAGTTGTATCCCCACCGGCTTTAAGTCATAAGAACGAATCGTATTGTTTTGGTCAGTAATGCGCATATTGCTTACTACCGGTACTTGTTGACCGACATTCAAAACAGCTTCTTGATTGTCAGTGACCAATATCTGGGGAGTGGAAAGCACATTTACTTCCTGGTTGCGTGAATAATAATTGAGTATCCCGTAAATGTCTGGAATTTGAATGGTTCCGTCTGAAGTAGTCAGGCTTTTGTTGAGCAAACCTAAACTCAATCCAGGTAATGCGCCCGCATTTGCCACCAGGTCACTGCCCAAATTGGTAGTGGAACCAGCAATGGCATTGGCGTCTTCATGGACACCTTTGGCAGTGCTGCCATAACGCCATTCTATGCCTGCCCCCCAGCTTCCATCTCCGGATATTTCAACGATAAAAACTTCAACTAGAACCTGGCGGCGCATGGTATCAAGCTCTTGGATGATTTTTTTTACATCGCGGTAAATTTCCGGCGGAGCTGTAATGATCAGACTATTGGTGTCTTTATTCGCAATAATATCTACTTTGACATCATCTTTTTTGTTTTTTGTTTTGCGTGTATTGGGGCGTCTTACTTTTTTTTGTGTCTTATTTTTTTCTGTTGTTTCAGAATCAAGAGGCCGCTGAAATCGAAGTCTGGCTAAAACAGGTGCCAATTTTTCTGCATTGGCGTTTTCCAGATGGTATATGTGGATATTGCGGCGCAGCTCCGCATTGTCTGCCACACTGGTACGCCGGTCCAATTCTTGAGCCACGCTGATCAAACGCAAAATTTCATTGGCATGTCCAACCAAAATCAAAGCATTCGCTTTGCGGTAGTCAACAATTTTTATATTCTTGCTTGCTATGTTTTGGATCACGCCCCGAACTTCATTGGACAAGGCAGAACGCAAGACCACTACATGCGTTACGTTCTTATCCGCGCCTTCAAATTTTTTCGGATCAAATTGGGAAACATCCGATGTAATGCGGAGTTCAGAATCCATTTTGATCGCATCTGCTATCCGAACCACACGTATAATGCCGTGTTCTTCGATAGGCATAAAACCATATTGTCCAAGCACGGTTTTTAATACTAAAAACGCCTGATCTATTGGTATTTTTTGCGGTGAAACAATTGTTACATGGCCGGGTACTTTGCCGTCAATGAGAATATTTTTTCTAAGAATATCGCTCATGGTTTTCAAAAATTCAGCCATGGTTGCTTTATGAAAATCCAATTGAAAACCAGGCTGTTTTTTCGCATTTTTTCCCTTAGAATTTTTTTTCTTGGCTTGCGCATAACCAGGATGGGAAAAAAAAGTCAGCATGTTTTCAAAAATCCGTGTTCCTTGTCCGGCAGGCATAAAAAAATACAAACTGGTTGCAAATAGAACGGGCCATACGATTTTTTGCTGCCATTTTGATTTTTGTGCTGTGTTAGATGATTTATTTTTTGGGTTCATAATATTTTTGCTATTTATTTTATTTTTTTTGTGTTTTATATAGTCCATATTTTTGAATTTCTTTTCATTATTTTTTTGTTATATTTTTTATTGCCCAATATTTAATTCCTAATATTGAAATCATAACTGATAATACTTCCTCTGCGCAAAATATCCACTCGAATATTGTTTTCTTTTTGGACTCGCTCCCAGAGTTTCAACACTTTTTTTATGTCATCAATCTGATGTCCATTCACTGCTTTCACAATATCACCGGAACGCGCTCCCAGAGAATACAAAACATTGCTGGGATGTATTTTTTTGATGCGGTAGCCATTCATTTTTCCGCCTTGAAAATGCGGCATAATAGCGATTCCCTTCATTATATTGTTCAAATTGCCAAATACTTTTTTCTGTAGATCACCTCTGGTCATAACCCTCTTGATTGTTCGGGAGCTTTGCATCTGATTGGGTGCATTGGGCTTGGGTTTCTTTTTTTGTTTTTTGGGATACAAATAAAGCCATTCTGCTTGACCCTGGTATATCATTTTGACGCGGTCGCGCCGAATCAATACCAATTTAGCACCATTGATCGTCTCGCCTCTTTTATAAGCCTTGCCGGATTTTTCTTTCGGGTCCTTGGACCGTGTGGATTTGATGTATGCGCGGCTAAACCAGGAAGGTCCGGTAATTGTTCCCAACAAGGACAAACCAAGCTTTTTGAATTCTGGACCCATTGTGTCCATAGTTGATAGGTTGGACCCATTCGTTTCATTATTGTCTTTGGTCATTAAGTCTGGAAACAGCCGAGAATTGAGAATCGCATTGGAATAATAGGCAAAATCTTTTTTTTGGGCAGCATTTGCTTTTTGAGCCTGGTACGGTTGAAAAGAAACAACCGGTATTTCTATCAAAGGTTCAATAAATACGATTGCGAGCCTAGCCAAAGCATAATTCACAAACATCAAAGCAATTATTAATAAAATGGTTTGCCGATACTGGTAAAAAATATATAATAGTTTATCCATAGATCAATTAGACAGATTTGTAAGGCAAAGGATTGTCTTTAACTCACTAGTTTTCAATTTTTATTTTCGATTTTTTTTCATTTAATGAAATTGTATGATAGAAATAAATGAAATTATGGAAAATTGCAAAAGAAGCAATGATCACTTTTGATTTTCTGGCCTTGGATTTTCAAGCATAAAAAAACGATAGATAATGGCTCCTTTGTCACCGACTTCATAGTCCGCATAGCCTCGTGTCACAAACTCATCCAATTGTTTTTGTGCTTTTTCCAAGCTCAGCGGTGTTTTTTGGGCTACATCCACCACTGTGACCCGGCCTTGCATGGATTTGGCTAAACGCAAAACATGTTTTTCCAGTATTTGTTCCTGGGTTTCCCATTGTTGTTTTTTTTTGAGGTATTTTTTCCAAATACCGTAACTCAATGGCAATAAACCTAATATAATTAATAAAACAATATCCGCTGCTTCAAAATCTCCGGTTTTGGTCATTGATACAAGCGCGGCAAATAACCAAAAAAGTCCGAAAATGATTAAAATCGTATTCCACATTGCTCTAATCCCAATCCTACTGCTAAAGCATTTTTGAAAAGAAGGTCGATCTCTTTTTTATGCTTTTCAAATGATTATTATGCATTTTATTTATTGTTTTTTAGCGTTTTTATAATGCGTTCTTTGTAATGCTTTCATAATTAATGCCTCAATTTAATGCTTTTATTTAATGCTTCAAGGTAGTTGAAGCACCGCCTGACTCGCCGGATTCATCAATTTTGCCATAGTGTTCTTCATATTTATTTATATTATCGCCAATAGCCTGCAAAATCCTTTTCATGTGATTCGGGCTAATAATTATTCGGGAAGTCACTGTACCAGCAGGCGGGGCAGCCATGATAAAATCCATGATAAACTCTTCTTTTGTGTGCGCAATAATCATATTGTTCGCATACACGCCTCCAATAAGCTCATCTGGAAATTTGATTTGTAATTCCTGATCGTTATTGTCTACATTGTTTTCAATTTTTTTGTCCATTTTGTGATCCATGCAATACTACCAATGATATTTATTAATATTTAGTATACTATATATAGTTTAGGCATTATTCTGGCAAGAATTAATATTTTTCGGTGAAGATTTATATTTAGAAAATAATATTTGACGAAAAAGCAATACATATTGGATAGTAGGCATTGTTTGCAAATATTTGTGAATATTTGCAAACTTTTACAATGGCAACAATCAAAAGAATCAAAAATAATTTAAATGGGAGCAAGATAATGGATGCTATGTTTCGCAATAAATCAATGCAAAAAATCCTGCAAATGAGCAGGTATTTGGGTGCAGCCGCAATTGGTCTGGCTTTTTTTACAGGTAGTTTGTCTGCTGCTGATGGAGATAATGTACAAAGTCAACACTCACCTCCGCCTGGGTTAGAGAATAAAAAAGTACTGTCAGCCAAGGATTTAGAGTCCAAAAAGGAAGGAATGTATTTTACGGGATTGCCTTTGGTAAACTTTGACCCGGATACAGGGATTGGCTATGGTTTGCGTGTATTTATGTTTGAAAACGGGAAAAAAGATTCTGCATTTTTCCCGTACACGCCCTATCGGCATAAAGTGTATGCCCAGTTTTTTCAAACCACTGGCGGATGGTCTTACCATGAAATCAATTATGACGCGCCTTACATCTTTGACAGCCGCTGGCGTATTCGGTCAGCTCTGGTTTATGAACGCGATACCAGCAAGAACTTCTATGGTACAAGCGAAGGCTCGCTCAATCCCTTGACCATTGGAACCAAAGAGTTTGACGGTATAGCGGATTACTTGGATGAAAGGAAAAAAATTGTTGCAGGTACCACGTATGCCAGATTTCATAAATATGATATTGAACGGCCCAATTTTAACTTCACCGGTGAATATGATTTGCTGGGTGGACTCATGCGTTTTCAACTAGGATTTATGGTGCGCAAAGTGGTTATTCGGGATTATACAGGAGAGACCGTCAAAGGTACAGATGCCAATGGTGATGAAAAAGACGCCACTCAAGGTACGACTCTTGTCAAGGCTATGCATGACGCAAATTTAATTGATGGCTATGACGGCGGCTGGGACAATTATTACAAAATTGGTTTAGCTTATGATAGCCGTGATTTTGAGCCTGATCCCAAAAACGGTATTTTCGCGGATGTTTCCATGGAAGCCACCGGCAAATACAATGGCTCTGATTATGATTATGTGCGCACCACCCTTTCTCCGCGTTTTTATTATAGTCCGATCCAATCTTACCAGGATTTGACTTTCGCTTTCCGTGGTATATATACTTTCTTGAGCGGTGATGAGATCCCGTTTTATTCGTACAACAATATGAGTTTCACGGATGGGGACAAAGGCGGATTGGGCGGATATCGGTCTTTGCGCGGTTTTGTGGATAGCCGATTTACGGCAAAAGCTATGACAGTTTATACCGCAGAAATACGCTGGCGCATGTTTACTTTGAAAGGTGCCGGCCAGACCTTCAATTTTATGTTGGTTCCTTTTGTTGATTATGGTTCTGTGTTCAATGATGTGGACAAAACGCACTTTGACGCGGACAAATGGAAAATGGGTTATGGCGCGGCTTTGCGCATTGCCTGGAACCAAGCTACCATTATTATGCTTGACTATGGTATGTCTGAAGAAGGCGCAGGCATTTACGTCAATTTTAACCATATTTTCTAGCATTTTAGCATGATTTTGACCAGCAGCTTACAAGAATTTTGTAAGCTGCTGTGATCAAGGCACTCGATTTCTATATTTTATTATGCTAACCATAGAATATTAAACCATATTTCATGCAAAAGATCAATTCCAACTTGGATTTATCCAGTCATCAGCAACCATTCCGCCAAATGCTTGGCTCGGGCCAGGTTGTTTGTGGTTCTGAAATGTCAGAAATGTTGCATTATGGCCTGGACCGGTCCCAGGGCTTTACCGCCCGACCTGGATTCATTCTTTTCCCCAGATCTACTCCAGATGTACAAAAAATCGTTGCTTATTGTTTTGAACACAATTTGCCTATAGTGCCTTCCGGAGGTAGAACCGGATACGCTGCCGGAGCTGTTGCTGCCAATAATGAAATAGTGCTGTCCATGGAGAAAATGAACAAAATGCTATTTTTGGACGATGTGTTTGGCATTACTACTGTGCAGGCTGGAATCATTACAGATGAACTGAACAATCAATTGAAAGAACACAATTTGTATTTTCCTATGTTTTTTGCTGCTACCGGCAGTACCCATATTGGCGGCAATATTGCCGCTAATGCCGGCGGTGTGCGTGTTGTCCGATATGGTTCTTTGAAAAACTGGATATTGGGCTTAACAATAGTGGACGGAAAAGGGCAAAAACATGATTTGGGCGGACAATTTTTAAAAGACGCAGGCTTGTTTGATCTGAAAAGTCTTTTGATCGGATCAGAAGGTACATTGGGAGTGATCACAGAAGCCCATTTGCGTTTGACCAAGCAGCCGGGACAAAATCTTGTGTATCTAATGGCTTTATCATCTTATGAAGATGTATTGCAATTGTATAGAGTTGCCCGCAATTTACCGCTCAATCTCAATGCGTTTGAATTTTTTACCCGTATATGTGTCGAAAAAGTGTGTCATTTTATATCTGATTTGGCGGATCCTTTTGCAGAAAAATATCCCTATTATATTTTGATGGAAGTGGAAGGATGTCAGGCTATTCAATGCGGTAAAAAGAATATGATGGAAGTATTTATTCAGGATTTGCTGGACAAATCTGTTATCCAGGATGGTACAACAGCTTTCAATTCCCGTCAGGCTGCAACATTGTGGCGTTACCGTGAAACAATTAGTGAGGCATTGACATTGTACAATAGTGTGCACAAAAATGATATATCCATTCCCATGCATCACATTAAAGAATTCGCTCGCAAATTGGAGCTAGGCATAGAAAATAAATTTGGCCATATTGAGGTGGCAATATTTGGACATCTTGGTGATGGCAATATACATGTCAATTTTATTAAGCCGGATCAGTGCTCAGAAGACCAGTTCAGAGGCCGCATGAAAGAGGTCGATGATTTTGTTTATGGTTTGGTTACGCAATACCATGGCTCGATTGCGGCAGAACATGGCATTGGTTTGCTCAAAAAACAAGCCCTGGTTCAACACAGCGGCAAATGGGAAATGCATATAATGCGGCAAATTAAAAAAATGTTTGATCCCAAAAATATCCTCAATCCAGGCAAAGTTTTAGATATTTAACCCTAAAAATCATTCTGGACACTATACAACTGTTTGACGGATTTTTTTGAATGGATGAATTCTTATTTTATATTTTTTTTCAATTGTTCTAAAAGTATTTTTGCTTGCTGGCCGGGATCCGTAGCTTGTGTGATTTCTGTAACCATTGCGCATATTCTGGCACCAGATCGGGCAAGTGCTGGTATGTTGTCGCATTTGATGCCGCCCATTACAGTAAAAACAGGCAAAGTTGGGTGATTTTGAGCCAACAATTCATATATTTGCGCCAATCCGTCAGTTCCTAAATAAAGGTCTTGCCAATCTTTGGTTTTGGTCGGATAGATTGGACCGATATTAATATAATCAGCTTCCTGCGCCAAAGCTTGTAAAGCTTCGGACTCATTGTGAGTGGAAGCCCCCACTAAAAGCTGCGGAAATGCAGCTTTGACTTCATCAATGGGCAGATCATCCAATCCTAAGTGTACTCCGTCTGCTTGACTCAGTAGCGCAATATCCACATCATCATTGATAAACAGTAATGCATTGTGAGCCCGTGTCATGGTGCGCAATTTATGAGCTAACCCCAGTCTTTGTGCTTTGCTCAAATTTTTTTCCCGCATCTGAATCATTTTTATACCGTTTGCCAGGGCTTGCCCTGCAATGTCTTCGCTATTTCTGCCATTTGACAGGGATTGTTCGGTTACAAGATAAATCATTCCTTGATGAAAAAATTGACGCAACATTAAATTGTTGGATTTGTAATCTGGCTGCATTTTTTCCTGACCAAAAATTTGTAATTAGTTGAAATCTCTAAAAAATAAAATAACAAAAAAAGATCAAAAACCGTCCCCAAAAAGAGTTGTCAATATATTGAAAAATATTTTCAAACCATGCCGAATTTTTTGCATTGTCATTTTCCTTTTCTTTCGGCTGATAGCTTTCCACTCGATTGCGACCTTCTTGTTTGGCGAGATACAATGCTTCATCCGCTTTGGCCATAAGAATATCAACATTTATATCATCTTCCGGAAACGCTGCTACACCGCAAGATATTGTAAGACAAATCTTTTTATCCTTTTCTGGAATATCTATACAAAAATCTTCGATAATAGCGCGAATTTTTTCCGCTGTGTGCACGGCTTGTTGTTTGGAAGTCTGGGGCAAGAGCAGTACAAATTCTTCACCACCATAGCGGCCCACAATATCATTGCTGCGCAAAGAATTTTCCAGTTTTTGAGCCAATTGGACCAGAACAATATCGCCCACTTGATGACCGTTTTCATCGTTGATGGACTTAAAATGATCCAGGTCAATGAACACAATCGAAAGCGGTGTTTCTTCTTTTTGAGCTTGATCTAAAAATGCTGCAGCAACATTTTGTAATTTCCCTCGGTTGTATACTCCGGTCAGAGGGTCTGTTTCTGAACTTTTTTTGAGTTTTTTAAAGACAACAGCTTTTTCCAGAGCCAGGGACATTTGATTGGTCAATGATTTAAAGAAACTAATTTCTCCGCCGGAAAGCTCCTGGTTTGCGCTGGTGATAACAATGAGGGCACCAAAAATGGATTGGCCGACTTGTATTGGTATGATGAGTTTGTTGCTGTGATGAATATCAAAACCAGCCGAATCGTTGGCAAAGCCGCATTGTAAAGAACATGGATGCGGATCATCGTCTTCGGTAAACCAGCATTTGCCTGGTTTTGTCATTTTTTGATTGTTTAAGAATATGGTGTTGCCTTGTTCTGACATTTTGCCAGCTAATGAAACTCCAAAACAAGAGATGTCTACATTGTCTTTTAAGGTCATATTCGCAGAAGTTGCAGCCAAATGCCAGCCAGAATTTCGTTTTATAAGAATCGAAAAGCGCATATTTTTCATTTTGGCAGAAACAAAATCAATCACTTGTTGAAAAATATCTCTAGTTTCTGTTACAGATGACAAAAGCTGAGAAAATGAATACAATGAAGCGAGCGTAGTTTTTTTTTCGCGCAGTTCTGTTAAAAGCTGTTCTTTTTTTCTTATTTCTTTGAGCAATGATTTGTTCAATGATAAAATGGTTTTTGTTTTGTATTTCATTTGTTCCGCGATAAAACCAACCATCAAAGTCAAAGAAATGCCTGAGGCCATGCGCACAACAAAATCAAAAATATTGAATTGCAAAATAGTATTTCCGAGAACTCCCAGGTATAGACTTGTTGTATAAAGCAATAAAATCGCAGCAAAACGAATACCAAAATACAATGCATGCATTACCACTAAAAGATAGGCAGCAAAGTAAATGTTGAGATGCAGGCTATTTTCCCAATACAAAATAAACATCATGAGGCTTATGTCCCAAAAAGCGGATATCGCATAGACCTTGTCCCTGATACTAGCCCTGGTAAAGGAAAGATAGACAATAATTGATGAATAAATTAAAAAGAATATGCCACTGTATGCAAAAATATTGATAGTGCATTGTTGTTTTTGCGTATAACAGTAAAAAGCTCCCATAATGGCCACAACAACGCGCAACAGGGCAAATATATGATGAATGGTTAGGGTGTTTTTTTTTCTGGACCGAAGAGACATTTTTTTTGTTCCTATAAGTCTATGTTCAAAACATTGATGAGGGCCGTCAAATTGTTTTTGTTCATTTGCACAATGCCCGGGTAAAATATTCTGGACGAAGAAAACTCCTTTTTCATTATTGTTTTCATTTGTAATTTATATATGATTTGCAATTCAGAAAACTTAAATTTTTTTTTGAAATCATTAAATTTGTAACAAAGAAGGGATATTATTGATATGAAAAGAAAAAACACAAAAGTCTATAGTTTTCTTTTCTTTTTTGTTTTTTTTAGTACAACAGCAATGAATATTGCTATCACCGATGGCCACGCAGCAACAAAAAATCCGCTGGCTCCGGTTAAAACGGACAATCCCCGTGACACAATGCGCACCTTTATGGAAGCAATGAATGACTATAAAAAAGGGGTTAGCAATAAAAATGATGCATTGATGGCGCGTATCAATGACGCTATTCGGTGTTTTGATTTATCTGATGTGACCTATTTAATGCGCAAAGAAAAAGGAGCAGAAGCAGCTATTTTTCTTAAAGAAGTCATTGATAGAGTCATTGTGATTGATTATAGCAAAATACCGGAAAAAAGCGATCACAATGACAAACCATTGTTGCGCTGGCGCTTAAAAGGCACAGAAATCGCTATCGCCCGTATAGAAAAAGGCGAACGCGCAGGAGAATTTCTTTTTACAAAAGATACATTTCATAGGTCCAAAGAATTTTTTCAAAAGGTCAAAGAGCTGCCCTATCTCAAAGGCTCCGGGCAAGGAGCATTTTATAAACAACCCTGGGTAGAAAAAGTCGTTCCTGTATGGGCACAAAAAAAATACGCAGGTATGCATTTATGGCAATGGTTTGGTATTTTTGTATCTATACTTATTGGACTGATATTGAAAGTGGTGGTTCAATTTTTAGTGGATATTTTGTACAAAATTGCCAGCAAGTCCGGTACAGATTGGGACAATAAAGTCATTAACGCGGCATCTGGCCCCATAGGCTATTTATTTGCGTCAGGTTTTTGGTTTGCGACTCTTTATATTTTGCGCTTGGAAGGAATGCCGTTGAGTATAATGAGCGGTTTGGTTCAGGTTATCATCAGCATTGTGGCTATCTGGCTTATGTACCGTATGGCCAATGTATTGTCCGAATATTTATCTTTATTGGCGGAAAAAACCGAATCCACTCTTGACGATCAGCTAGTGCCATTAATCAACAGAACTATCAAAATATTTACGGTTATTATTGGAGTTTTGATTGCTGTTCAAAATTTAGGAGTCAATGTTATGTCCTTAATCGCTGGACTTGGTATTGGTGGTTTAGCTTTTGCCCTGGCAGCCAAAGATATGGTGGCAAATTTGTTTGGTTCGATTATGATACTTTTGGACCGGCCGTTTCAAGTGGGTGACTGGGTCATCATTTCCGGAGCGGAAGGAACAGTAGAAGAAATCGGTTTTCGGTCAACGAGAATCCGTACTTTTTACAATTCTGTGATATCTGTTCCCAATTCTGAGCTTGCCAATAGCAAGATTGATAACATGGGAATGCGTGAGTATAGGCGAGTGATGTCATATATTGGGATCACTTATGATACGCCCGTAAAAAAAATCGAAACATTTCTGGAAGGAATCAAAAAAATCATTCAAGCCAATCCTTATACGCGAAAAGATTATTTTCATGTAGTTTTTAGCCGTTTTGGCAGTCATAGTTTGGATTTGATGCTATACTTTTTTCTAAAAGTACCGGACTGGTCCAATGAGTTGATTGAAAAGCAAAATGTGTATTTGGAAATCATTCGTTTAGCGGAACATCTTGGCATCCGATTCGCGTTTCCTACACAGACAATATATATGGAAAACATGGCCCAGCAAATAGACCAACAAACAGATTTAATGGCTTCATCTAGTGAATTGTCCAAAGACATGCCCAATGATGAGCTTAAGCGACTGGCTCAAAAATTTGGACCAAATGGAGAAATGGCCAAACCTGCGGGCCAAGGAATTTTTATGCCGCCGTTCAAAGAATAGAAAAAAGTTAAGAAAATGCCAGAACTACCGGAAGTAGAAACATTGTGTCGACAACTGGCCCCTCAAGTGAGGGGCCAGAATATTGAAAAAATCCATGTTTATGAACCTCGGCTACGGTTTCCTTTGGCCTCAAATTTTGGTTCTTTTTTGGAGGATCAGACAATTTTTTCTGTGAAACGAAAAGGCAAATACATTCTTTTTCACCTGCAAAGCGGTAGAATTTGGTTGGTGCATTTAGGTATGTCCGGCAGATTGCTTTGGACTGGTTTGAATCCAAAATATTTTACTCATGTATCATGGTCAGCAAAGTTGCAAAATGGTAAAGAATTTATGTATTGTGACCCACGGAGGTTTGGCTTTTCTTTGCTGTTTGAGCCAAATGAAGCATATTTGACAGATCTGGGGATAGAACCTTTGAGCAAAGAGTTTCATAGAGGATATTTACATAATAAAATCAGAAATCGGACCAGGGATATTAAAAATATCTTGATGGATCAAAAAATAATTGCCGGTATTGGCAATATTTATGCCAATGAAATTTTGTTTCAGGCAAATGTTCATCCATTGACTCCAGGGAGAGTGCTGCAAATAGAGCATTGTGAAAAAATTGTTCTTGCTACCAAAAAAATCCTGCGCCAGGCGATTGCGTTTCAAGGAACATCTATCTCAGATTTTTTGGATACCAATGGCAAGCAGGGAAGGTTTCAAAAAAGATTTGCTGTGTACGCGAGAAACGGCAAGACTTGTCCTATTTGCGACTGCACAATTCAAAAAGATAGTCATTCCCAACGAAGTTTTTTTTATTGTCCGGAATGTCAAAAAATCACAGTCCCCCAAAATCCTAAAAAAAAGAGGAATGCAAATGAAAAAAGTAAATGATCGAAAGGAACAAGTATCCCG